>CALRMF020000069.1:0-10878 GCA_943369035.1 Curvibacter sp. AEP1-3 | reverse complement strand
AAGATGTGTGTCTGGCTGAAGATGCGGGAGGCTGGTGTCAGCAACTCGTCCATGGAGCGACCGCGCCAAGGCGTCTCCTCGCCCCCGATCAGAGCAAGAAATTCCCGGTTCAAACGCACGATATGACCCTCTGGGTCTGTGATCATCATTGCGCAAGGGATATCGTCGACCGCCAGCATATGCCACCCTCCAGACCTTGCTCAGGAAGGCGAGAGATAGCGTTGCATGGCAGCCTTCACCAGATGCGGGTGACTCATGTGGGCGCAGTGTCCAGTCACGTCCAGTATCTCGAGCGTGCTGTCACTGAGTTGCTTGTGCAGGTACTCGCCCACGGAAAGGGGTGCCAGCGCATCGTTGCGATGCTGCAGAATCAGGCAGGGCCGCGTGACGCGAGGAAGTTCCTCACGATTGTCCGCAAAGAAAGTCGCCTGCGCAAAGATGCGGGCCATCATCGGATCGGTCGAGCAGAAACTCTCGGAGAGTTCACCGCCCAGACTATCGGCCTGCGGCCCGCCCGCTACAACGGGCGCGAGGTAGCTCGCCCAACCCATGTAGTTCTGGTCCATGAGGTCCAGTAGGCCCTCAAGATCCTCGCGCTCGAAGCCACCCAAGTAATCCGGTGGGTGATTGATAAAGCAAGGCGAGGGGCCGACCAGAACCAGGCGCTCAAAGAGTTCTGGCCGCTCTATGGCGCCCAGCAGACCGATGCTGGCGCTGACCGAATGACCGACAAAATGCACCCCACGTTCGACGCCCAGCGCGTCGCACACATCCAGTACATCTTGCACATAACCGCGCAAGCTGGCGTACTTCACCGGGTCAAAGGCAGCCGGGTCGGATTGTCCGCTTCCGACGTAGTCGAACAGGACCTGATGGTAAATGCCTTCGAAAGACGGCGTGATGTGCCGCCACATGTGCTGGCTGCAGCCAAAACCATGGGCATAGAGCAAAACTGGGGCGTCCGGGCGGATCGCCTCTATCACGTGCATGTTGTTGCGTTTACGAACATCCAATCTTCATTACCCCTAGACAGTCGGTGCGTAGATTCTGCGCGCCGAGCACATGTGACCGCGCTCGCACCGTGCACACGTTCATTGCCTTACCCGAAATCTGTTCTAACTGTTGGTCACCAGCCGCTGCGGGCTTTTGCAAAGAAGCAAGTGCATAGGTATTCAGTTCCCTGACGCCAGCACTGTGCGCGCTAGCCCTAAATCTTTCTGGATCACTACGAATCCCGCTAGGGTAATACCGTGGCGACCATCCATCGCTGAGCAAATCTGAGCGGCATCAAAACCTGACGCAGCACATTTACTTAGCCCGACCGGGAAGCGCCCGCCAGCGGAAAACCCTATCCAAAGCTCTTCAGTGCCCATCCTGCCGCTGCGCCTGCACCGTCGAATGCAACTCATCGATGGGCAGGGCACGTCCGTACAACCAGCCCTGGGCATACTGAACGCCGCGTTGACGAAGGTAATCAGCCTGGGCCTCGGTCTCAACGCCCTCGGCGATCATCACCAGCCTCAAGGATTTGGCGATTTCGATGATATGGTCCACCACATGTCTGGTCGCTGCATCGGTACCGACGGTGTCGACAAATTCCTTGGCGATTTTCAGGTAGTCCGTTTTGAGAGCCGTCAGATAAGACAGACTTGAGTAACCGGTGCCGAAGTCGTCAATAGCGATCCTTACCCCCAGGGCGCGTAGGGCCTGAAGCTGTGGCCGCACAGCCTCTGCCTGTACCAGCACACGTTCGGTGATCTCGACGATGACCTGGTCAGGCCGGATTCCGGCCTGCGACAGTTTGGATCTGAGCCGCGCCACGTTCTGCGAAGAGGACAGGTCGCCGGCAGAGAAGTTCAGACTGATGTCGAAATCCGCATACTGTCCGAGTAGCTCCGCCGTATCACGGACATAACATTCGATGACCTGACTCGTCAGCTGCTCCATCAGGTCGTTGCGCTCGGCCAAGGGAACGAAGACGTCGGGGGCGATGTAGGAGCCGTTCGTTACGCGCCAGCGCAGCAAGGCCTCGGCGCCAACCCAGCGGCCCGTCTGTAGATCTACAACCGGCTGGTACATCAGAAACAGCTCCTCGCGGCGCAAGGCGCTGCGCAGCAAATTGAGCAAGGAATGCCGACGCAAGGCGTTGACAACGATAAGTGCCGCAATGGCCAGGCCAGAAATACCGGCAAGGGGCACGAGAAGGAGGCTTTCCTCGAGCCAGTCCTGGTCCATCATGGGCAGGGGCAGCGCGGCATAGACGATGTAGTCATATCGCTGTGAGCGCTTCATGACCACCAGATGGTCCGCATCTTGAAAACTCACAGCGTCGGCCGCACCAAAATCTGTGTTCAGCCAGTTCTCTAGCATCTTAATTGGCCCACGTTGCAACATCGGGCGACGGCTCTGCTTGCTGAACAGGCCGAAAGCGACCTCCGCAGGCGCATCGGGCAGGTCCACCGCCTGCCCCGGCAGGATCAGTGCACTGTATCCACTGCCCTGCTCTGTGCTCAGCAGATATTTCTCATCGCCTGCCAATGGCAGTTGGACCGCCGGCCGAATGAAATAACCACGCTGACTTAGGTGGCTGGGTGGTCCGACCGGCAAGCCCTTGCCATGCTGTCCATAAGAGGAGCACAGCATGCGGTCACCCTGCACGTACCCGATTGATCTCAGCGTGCGTGCCCCAATCGCGAGACGGCGCATAAGTTCGATATTGGCCGCAGAGCAAGGTTCGGCGCCCGATGGATGGGCCTGCAGAGCCCGCAGCGCCACGTCGAACTCCTGGCTTACGGCATCGCTGCGACTCAGAACCTCGGTGACGATGATCCCGGCCCGCTCTTCAAGTTCATGTAGGCTACGGATGTAGCTGAGATACAAAGCTAGGCCGATAGAAATCACGATCGCCATCAGCCCCAGCAGGTAAGGCAAGACCCCTATCCTGCGGTCAATTTTCACGCCCTAACCTCAACGGGTGCGTGAAAACGGAAGCCGACGGTGCGCAGTGTGCTTACAGGCAGCTCTAGCCCGCAGGCGTCCTGAACCTTGCGGCGCAGGCGCCGCATCTGGGTGTCCAAGCGGCGCTGGTCGTAGTCAAAATAGTCACCACCCAATGCACGCACGATGGATTCTCGTGTTACGTCACCGCCTCCGGCCAGTGCCTTTAGCACAAGATAGTCTTGGGTGGACAGCGCAATGGGCGCCTGACCAGGAGGTACGAGTTGGCGTGGCGATTCCTGCAGCAGCCAGCGCGGCTGCTCCTGGACCTCCAAGCGCCGAGCCAGGGCAGCAATTGTGGCCGCTAGTTCGCTGAGGTCGGCGGTCTTCGAGATGTAGTGATCGGCGCCGCCGACCAGGCCTTCCACCTTGTCATGGCTGCCGGCGCGGGCGGTCAGAATGATGATGCCCACGCGCAGACCGTTGCGGCGCATGCGTAGGATCATGTCCAGACCGTCGCCGTCGGGCAGACCCCGGTCAATCACAGCCACCTGGTGCTTTTTCGGGTCAAAGAGCCGCATGAACTCAGCGGCCGTGGCCGATGCTGTCACGGCATGGCCCTGCGTCTGCAGGAACTCCGCCAGTTCCATACGCAGGACAGGTTCGTCTTCAAGCAGGATGACACGTGCCATAGCTTTAGTTTAGAGCGCAATAAACCGCGTCTATCTGAGCAAATCTGAGCACACGCGGTCCCGCCTATCGAGCCTTTGTCTGAGCAAAACATGCTATCTTTTTGTTTCATGTGGAAGATCTGCCGCACCACCCTCGGAGCCCTGCTGTTCTTCGCCAGCCTGCTGGCCCAGGCACAGACATGGATCACTTTGGACCCTACCAGTGACGAACAGCTCTTGCCCGGCCGCATGGAATGGCTTGAGGACAAAAGCGCCGGCTTGACGTTGGACCAAGCGCGCCAGGCGCCAGGCTGGGAAGTGCTGCACGCCATGCCTAACTTGGGCTTTACTAGCTCTGCCATCTGGTTGAGGCTGCGGCTCGATCAGCCCGTCGGTGGTGTCAACTGGATTCTGAGCGCCGGTGACACGCAGATCGACTGGGTAGAGTTTTACACCCCCAAGCCAGAAGGCGGCTGGACGGTCCAACGCGCGGGCCGGTCTGTCGATCGCGGGGACTGGCCTTTAAGAAGTCGCACCCCGGCTATGCGGGTGCGGCTACCTCCGGGGCAGCACGAGGTCTATTTGCGAATTCAGAGCCAGCACGCCGTCGCCTATCCCCTGAGGTTGCAGACAGGCAATGGTTATATGCAACAGGAAGAGCGGCGCGGTCTGCTGTACGGCGCCTATTTCGGCGTCTTTCTGACTGCGCTAATGCTGCAGGTATTTTTCTGGTTGGCTACGCGTGAGGCGCTGAGTCTCTGGTACTTCATCTACAGCATCATGATCCTGACGCTGACGGGGCTGACAACCGGCTATCCGCAGTTGCTGTTGGGTGAATATCAACCCTCTCCCCGCCTACTCGGCGGCCTAGTCACCTTGGCGCCACTGGTTGTGGTTCGTCTGACGGCGGTCTGGCTGAATCTGCACAGTAATGCTCGGCGCCTGAACCCGTTCTACCAATACAGCGCCTATGTTTCCAGCGTACTCGGCATCACTTTCATTCTTTTGGGCCACTACACGCAGGCCGTGCTGCTGGGTCAAAGCATGCATCTGATCTGGATGCTGGTGTCGCTTGGCATCGCCATCTGGCTATGGCGCCGTGGGATCGACGAGGCCCGCATCTACCTGCTGGTTTTCGGGGTGATGCTGTTTTGGATCGTGGTCAGGTACATGCGCAACCTCGGCTTGATCGCCGTGAATCCGATCACTGATCATGCCCTGTTCATCGGAGCCATTCTTCAGATGCTACTAATGAGCATCTACTTCATCCGCAGCTACAACCAGGTCCGTTTCGCCCTGGCCGTGGAGCGACGTGCGCGCGAGGAGCACAAGGAATTCGTGGGCATGGTTTCGCACGAATTCCGCACACCCCTGGCCATCATTAATACCTCAATCCAGCAGCTTGCGGCCAATCTGGATGCGCCCGCCGAAAAATCGCTGCAGCGCGCCCAAAACATTCGCCACGCGGTGCAACGCATGAACCTGCTGTTGGACGACTACCTCTCGCTGGACCGCATGGACAGTGCTCAGCAGGCTGTTAGGCCTAGGCCCTGCGACTTCTTCGAAGTGATTGAGGAAGCTGCCTCGGACTGGCCGTTGGGCCGGGTGCGTATCCACACGCAGGATCTGCCTCTCCGATTCATATGCGACCCGGATCTGATGCGCATTGTCCTGCGCAACCTGCTGGCGAACGCCGTGCGGCACTCGCCTGACCACACGGTCATTGATCTGGACGTCCGCGGGCAGCACGATGGCAGCCTCAAGATAGAGGTAGAGGACCGCGGCGATGGCGTCCCGGTCGACGAGCTGCCTCGGATGTTCCAGCGCTATTTCCGGGGACGTGCCAGCCAGGGGAAACCTGGCGCAGGCCTGGGCCTGCATCTGGTGCAGCGAATCGTTCACGGCCACGGGGGCACCGTCTCTGTAAAGAGCGAGCTGGGCCAGGGGAGCACCTTCACCATCATCCTGCCGGCAGGCAAAGCTGCTGCGGTATGAGACCTACATAACCACGCCTATGTTTTCGGGAGGTTTACCCCAACGCGAGCCGGATAGTCTTCTTGAGCTTGAAGTTTCCAGGTTGCAATCACTAGCAGCGAACTTTCGGCATGCTGCTAGACCATAGAACGCTGCGATCTTCAGGTACTCTATGGAAACCGGTCAATGTGTCAGTGAATGTGGTGAAACACGTATGACCGCTGTTTGGCATACTCGGTGGTCGCGGAGCAGCTACCACTCGCGACAATCGCTGCAGACAATCGCTGCATTCTGACCGGTTATTTCAGTAATGTCGGCTTCAGTCTGAGGGCGGACCTTCTCGGGTGCTCTTTTCAACGGCAGCATTCGCGGCATATCAGTCCATCGGTCGCCTCACACCAAGGAACGCAACGGCCCGAAGTCAGCCACCGATTTCGGATTTGTCAAAGTTAGAGCCTAACTTTGGTACAAAGTGCGTCTAACTTTGATGCTGCCCACCGGGCGAAATCTCGCTGGCCCACCATGGCGTGCTGTTTCTGGACGAACTTCCCGAGTTTCCGCGCAGCGCCCTGGAGGCGCTGCGCGAGCCGCTGGAGACCGGTCACATCACCATCGCGCGCGCCGCGCGGCGTGCCGAATTCCCGGCCCGCTTCCAGCTGGTGGCCGCCATGAACCCCTGCCCCTGCGGCTACTTGGGCTCGACCCAGCGGGCTTGCCGCTGCACGCCGGACCAGGTAGCGCGCTACCAGGGGCGCCTGTCCGGCCCGCTCCTGGACCGCATCGACCTGCACGTGACGGTATCGGCCATGCCGGCCGCCGAACTGCTGCAGGCGCAGGCCGGTGAGTCCACCGCGCAGGTGCAGGCGCGCTGCCTGGCGGCACGTGAGCGGGCGCAGGTTCGGCAGGGCAAGCCGAACCAGGCACTGGCTGGCGCGGAAATCGACGCCCACGCCATGCCGGACGACGCGGCGCTGAAGTTCCTCCACACCGCCGCAGCCCGCCTGGGCTGGTCGGCGCGCGGCATGCATCGCACGCTCAAGGTAGCCCGCACCATTGCCGACCTGGCTGGCGCGCCACGTACCGGCCTGGAGCACATCGCCGAGGCGCTGCAGTACCGGCCGGCACTGCCAGCGCAGGCCTGACGCGCGCCCCAGACCTTACGCCGCCAGCGCTTCTGGACGTGCGGATGCCTCGCGTTGCATCAGCGTCGCGAACAGGCTGGCCGGGTCGATGACCTGGATCAGCACCTCGCCACCGTTGGCCTTGATGAAGTGCCGCACCAGCCCGGCGCTGCCGAAGGGCGTGGCCATGATCTGCTGCTCGCTGAACTCCGGCACCGCGTGCAATTCGTCCACCAACAGCCCCAGCGTCTGCTCACCATGGCGCACGATGATCACCTGGCTGCGGTTGTCGGTGGGCGACGGTGTGCCGCGGATCAGGTAACCCAGGTCGAATACCCACACGGGCGCGCCGTCGCGGCCTTCGCGTTGCAGCCCCAGTAGGCCGGCGCAGGCGCGGCGCTCGCCGGTCGAGACCGTGGTGATCTTGCTGGCCGGCAAGGCTTCCAACGCGTGCTGCGCCGGCAGCGCATACAGTGCGCCGCCGATGACGAAGGTGGCGTATTCGCAACCGGCCTGGCCACGCAGGTCGGTCTGCAGCTGGACCCGGGTTGCGCCACTGTCGCCGCTGGCCTCGCGCACCTCGCCCAGGAACTTGAAGACGATGGCCAGCACATCCTCGCGGTAACCATCCGTCACCTTGAACTCGCGGTAGCCACTCGACATGGTGCAGCCCATGATGGCGTACTGGCCGTCGTGCACCACGATGCGCGAGGCGCTCTGGCCGTTGGGCAATTGGCGCAAGGTGTCGTCCAGTTCCAGTACGCTGCCCACCGGGCGCGCCGGGTCCAGGCTGGAGATGACGCGGCCCTGGCGATCGACAAAAAGCGCCTGCATGCCGGTCTGCTCGCCCAGTCCGCCACGCAGCATGGCGGCGAACTCGGGTTCGGCGTCGAACACGATGCCGATGCCGCCCACCACGCGCGCTTCGTCGTGCGGGTCGCGGATGGCGGCGTGGTAGACGTAGGTGGGGCGGTCGCCGTACAACGGCGAGGTTTCGAACGGCGTGACGTGGTAGTCCTGCTCGCTGCCCAGCGCACGCACGCGTGCCAGCGTAGCGGCATCGATGTGGGTGCCAATCACGCTGTCGCGCCCCTGTCCCGGCTGCGTACTGGCGACGATGCAGCCTTGCTGGTCATAGACGAACAGGCGCGTGTAGACGGTGTAAAGGCTGTTGATGTAAGCCAGGATGTCACTGATCTGCTGGCGCGCGGCGTCGCCGAGCGTGGGCGCAGCCAGCGCCGCACGCAACTCCGGCGTCAGCGCCCACCAACGGCAGTCGTCCGAACGCTCGTACAGATTGCGATCCAGCAGGTCGACCAGCAGGTGCGAGACGAATTCCGAATCGCGCAGGCTGGACGCCAGCACCGTCTCGTACAGGTCGCCGATCGACTTGGAGAACAGCTCGTTGCTGCGCGCACCGGTTTCGCTGATCTGGTCGAGGATGGTCTTGAGCTTCATCAGCTCACCACGCTGCCCGGCCGTCATCACCTGCCCGTTCCAGACCACGCGCCGGATGGTTTCAGCGGCCATCATGATCTCGTACAGCGGCGCAGAGAACGACTGCGCGTGCGACAGCAGGCCCTCGCGCACTGCCGGCGCCAGCGTGGCCAGCGTATTGCTGGCCGCGCCGGTGCAGGCCACCTCCACCGGCATCCTCACCTGCCCCTGCCAACCCCTCGGGCCCGGATAGCCTTGGTAGCCGCCCGAACGGTAGGTACGCACCAGGTACTCGCGGCCAGCGAACATCAGCAGCCGCGGCCGCGCCGTCGGGTTGACCGGCACCACCGCGCCGACCGGGATCCAGAGCGGATCAGCGCTTTCGATCACGCGGTTGTCGCCGTCAAGCAGCAGCAGGTTGGCACGACCGTCCGGATCGCGGTGCGACCGGAAGATGCCGGCCATTTCCTGCTCGAAGTTGAAGCACAGGCACAACACGCCCACCACCGCGCCGGTTTGGGGGTGCAGCATGCGCTTGGAATAGATCAGCGCCTGCCGCTTGGCCGGGCGCAAGTCGCTGGCACGGAAGATTTCCACATAGCCGTCGCTGGCCAGCGTCTGCGCCAGCAGCGGGTCGCTGCTGCCCTCCAGCGGCGTGGCCTCGTCGATCTGCACCAGCACGTTGCCGGCGGCATCGAGCAGGATGATCTCGTCGTACACCGTGTACTTGTTGCGGTAGGCGCGCAGGCGCTGGCGGATGGCCTGTTCGTCGTCCGTCAGGCCGGCGACGAAGGCGCACAGCTCGTTGTCGGTGGCGAGAAAGCCCACGTCCGCGGTGCGCTCGTACAGGTTGCGCACCACGATGTCGATCACGTACTGCGCCTTGGTGCCGATCTCGCCCAGCACGGTGGCCACCTTCTCGCCCACCAGGCTGGTCACCAGCTCCTGCTCCAGCCGGTTGAAGCCATCGCGCGTGGCGGCCATGGTCGGCAGGATGGCGCGCGCTTCCTCGGGGCAGTTCATCTTGGCGGACGACTCGATGATGCGCCACATCAGGTTGAGTTCCTGCAGCGCCTGCTCGCAACGGATGACGTCGCGCATATAGGGCAAAAAGGTATCGATCTGGAGCGGTTCGGTGTTTTCCATGCAAAAGACAGCAGCGGCGCCGCCCGGCGACAACGCACCAAGGAGGTGCCGGCCAGGGGCGTAAGGTCAAAGAAAAATGGGGGAGTTCAGGGACAGCGGTCGGACAAAGCCGCCACGACTGCAGTCACCTCGGCCACGGAGGCCGGACGCTCAGCGCGGAGCGTGTACTGGAGTCGCGTTCATCGGTATCCCTTAACGTCGTTGTTGTAGGCGCATTCCACCAAGCAATTTCCGGGCCTGCGCAGCGCAATCAGGCGTCGTCCTCGCCGAGCAGCATCGCCCGTCGACGCAGCGCCGCGGCAAAGTAGCCCCCCACCGCCACCAGCACTCCTCCGCCCAGCAGGATCACGGCTGTCGAACCGATGCGTCCCACCAAGGCGGCCGCCAGCAGCACCCCGATCGACTGGCCGAGGAACAGGCTGGCCGCAAACAGCGACACGGCGGTGCCGCGCGCGGCCGGCGCCATCTGCGTCGCATTGGCCTGCATGGTGTTGTGGAACATGAAGAAGCCGAAGCCGCCCAGCAGGCTGGCCGGCACCACCGGCGCCCAGTGCGGTGCCAGCCCCACCACCAGCGCCGCGGCGCCCAGCAGTCCGACGCCAAAACGCACCAGCCCGCGCTCGCCCAGACGACGGATCAGAAAGCGCGCCACGGCCATGTAGAGCATGCCACCCAAGCCGAACAGGGCCACGATGGCGCCGGCGAAGGTGAGCGACAAACCCAACGCATGGTGCAGGTGCGAGGCCCAGATGGCCATGACGCCAAAGCCGGCCGCGCCTTCGATCAGCGCCACAATGAGCACGATACGCGACCAGCGGCCCGTGAGAATCTGCAGGGCCTGCGTCGCGAAACCCACGGGCCGGGCTACCGAGCCGCCGTGGTGCTGACCCTGCGCCGTGCGCTGGCGCCGTCCTTCGGCCAGCAGCAGCAAGCCCACTGTGCCGAACAGCAGCGTCATGAAGGCAAAGGCCCAACGCCAGCCCAGCGTATCGGAGAACAGTCCGCCCAGCAGCTGGCCGCCCGCAATGCCCAGCGTGGTGCCCAGGCCGACTCGCGCCAGCGTCTCCTGCCGCAGCTCGTAGACCACGGCATCGCCGATCCAGGCCAGCGACAACGGAATGATGGCGGCCGCCCCAAGCGCCACCAGCACGCGGGCCAGCACCAGCCAATCCAGGCTGGCGGCAAAAACGGCAGCAATGCTGCCCAGGCTGCAGCCGAGGGTGGCCAGGGTGACGATGCGGAACTTGCCCAGGCGGTCACCCAACGGCCCGTAGACCAGCTGGCTCAGGCCGTAGACCACCGCGAACACCGACACCACCTGCGCCGCCTGCGCCAGGCTGACGCCGAACTCACGCGACAGCTGGGGCAGCATGGCATCACACAGGCGCTGCGCCGTCATGCTGGAGAAGGTGGCCAGCGAAAGCAGCAGCACGGACCGACGGGTGGTGGCGGGAATGGCGCGGTAGGCAGAGGTCATGTGCAAATGGCGAAGGAAATCAGCAAGGCGGGCGCACCGCAAGCCAACGCCTGATGCACACACACCGATTCTAGGCACACGCCCCGCCGTACGCTGGGGCCCGTCACGCAAGCTC
>CALRMF020000068.1:0-10907 GCA_943369035.1 Curvibacter sp. AEP1-3 | reverse complement strand
CAGCAGCACCATGGTCTCACCCGGCCCGGCCTGGCCCAGGTACCGTGCCTGCAACTGCGCCCCATCGGGCAGCGCGCTCAGCGTCTCACCCTGCTGCACGGCCTGCTGCAGCCAGGCCCGCAGCGCGGCAGCATCCTGCTGCGGGTCTCCTCCCGTGCCCTGCTGCAGGTGGACGGCCGCCTCCAGCCAGCGCATGGCCTGCGGCGAACGCCAGGCCATGCGGCCCTGGCGGTCCAGCAGCACGACGCCGAGGCCGGCCACGTCCACCGCCTCACGCGCCAGCCGCGTCACGTGGGCATTGCGCAGGTGGGTGGCCAGGCGCGCCAGCACCTCGGGGATCTTCAGCGGCTTGACCACGTAATCCACCCCGCCGCTGGCAAAGCCTTCGACGATCTGCTCGGTCTCGGCCAGCCCCGTCATGAAGATCACCGGCACGTGGGCCCAGGACGGTTCGGCCTTGAGGCGTCGGCACAACGTGAAGCCGTCGTCGCCGGGCATGACGGCATCCAGCAGCACGGCGTCGGGTACCGCTATCTCGAAGCGCTCCAGCGCCTCCACGGCGTCACGTGCCACCAGCACGGTATAGCCCTCAAGCGCCAGCGCATCGCACAGCATGCGCAGGGTCTCGGGCGCATCGTCCACCACCAGCACGACGCCCGGCACCGGGGCGGTACGGTCGGTCTCACTCATCGGCATCCACTTTCAGTTTCTCGATCAAGGCGTTGAAGTCGAAGCGGTCCACGTGCACCACCAGGCTCTGCAGCACGTCGGCCATGGCCGGCTCCTCCTGGGCGGTGTCGCGCAGCAGCGCACGCAGGCCGCTGGCGTTGCCCAGGCGGGCCATGGCCACCAGACGCTGGCGCAGTTCGTCGGCCAAGGGCAGCACGGCCACGCTCTCGCGGCGGCCCGGGGTCGCCGCCGGCGCCGGATGGGCCTCATGCACCCATTCCAGCTGCAGCACGCGCGCCAGCAGGTCCAACAGTTCGGACTCGATCACCGGCTTGTTCACGAAGCCCTGCGCCCCCACCGCAGCCAGCAGTTCGGGCCGGTTCTCGAACGGGTCGGCCGAGACGAACAGGATGGGCAGCGCGGGGCCGGCGCTCTCGCGGATGAGCTGCGCGGTCTGCCAGCCGTTGAGGTCGTCCATGTTGATGTCCAGCAGCACGGCATCCGGACGCTGCTGCTGGATGATCTCCAGCGCCTCGCGGCCGCTGGCGGCCTCGTGCATGGCAAAGCCCAGGGGCAGCAGCAGGCTGGCCAGCAGTTGGCGCTGGATTGGCTGGTCGTCCACCACCAGCAGGGTGCGCCGCGGCGCCAGGTAGCCGACGATGGGCCGCAGGTTGCGCACGGTGCGCACGGCCGGTGCCTCGATCTCGCGCAGGTACAGGCGCACGCTGAAGGTGCTGCCCTGCCCCACGGCGCTGCGCAGCGTGAGCTCGCCGCCCATCAGGTCGGTCAGCAGGTGGGTGATGGTCAGGCCCAGCCCCGTGCCCGATTCGCTGGCGCGCCGGCCGGCGCTGCCGCGCTCGAACGGCTGAAAGATCCGCTCCTGGTCCTGCGGGGCGATGCCGATGCCGCTGTCCTCCACCTCGAAGCGCAGCACCTCGTGCCGGCAATCCACGCGGAAGACGATGCCGCCGTGGTCGGTGAAGCGCACGGCATTGGCCAGCAGGTTGATCAGGATCTGGCGCAGGCGCTTGGCGTCGGCCTGCACCCAGGCCGGTACGCGGCCCTGCGTCTCCAGCCGGAAGCTCAGGCCCTTGCCTTCGGCCTGCGGCTGCACCATGCGCACGAGTTCGGACAGGAACTCCGGAAACGGCAGCGGCGCGGGGTCGAGCCGCAGGCGCCCGGCCTCGATGCGCGCCAGGTCCAGCAGGCCGTCGATCAGCGCATGCATGTGCTGGCCGCTTTGCTGGATGGTGGTCACGGCCTCGCGTTCACCGGCAGCCAGCTTGCCGCCACGCAGCAGGATCTGCGCATAGCCCAGGATGCTGTTGAGCGGCGTGCGCAGCTCGTGCGTCATGCCGGCCACGTAGCGCGTCTTGGCGTGGCTGGCGCTCTCGGCCGCTTCCTTGGCGCTTTGCAGCGCCTCGTCGGTGCGCTGGTGCGCGTCGATCTCCTTCTGCAGCAGCTGGGTCTGGCGCTCCGACTCGTCCTGCGCCATGCGCCGGCTCTCGTTGGTCAGCACCACCCACCAGGCCCACACTGCGCTCACCGCCGCCAACAGGGAGAACGCCTTGATGAAGGGCTGGCGCAGCGTCTCGGCCGGCGCCGGCAGGCTCTCCTGCAGATAGACCACGCCCAGCACGAAGGCCATCACCGCGCACAGCGACAGGAACACCGTGAAGTACTGGCCGACGCGGAAGTTGAAGCGGTTGTTCAGGCTGGCCGGCAGGATGGCCGCCAGCGCCAGCCGCGCCTGGTCGGCCGCGCGGGCGTTGGTCTTGCAGCGGTCGTGGCAGCGTGACTCCAGCGAACAGCACAGCGAACAGATGGGCGCGCCATAGGCCGGGCAGCTGGCCATGTCGGCGCTCTCGAACAGGTTCTCACACACGCTGCAGCGCACCAGCTCCCCGGGTTGCCAGGGCGCTGGGTCCTTGCGCGCCAGGTAGTAGCGCCCCCGCGTGAGCCAAGCCAGCAAGGGCGCCGTGACCATGGCCGTGGCCAGGGCGATGAAGGGCGAGAAGGCAGCCGCATGGTCGCCCAGCAGCCCGGCGTGCGCCGTGACCGACAGGATGACGGCCAGCCCCATGGCCCCCAGGCCCACCGGATTGATGTCGTACAGGTAGGCGCGACGGAATTCCACCCCCTTCGGGGACAGGCCCAGGGGCTTGTTGATGACAAGGTCGGCCACCAGCGCGCCCACCCAGGCAATGGCCACGTTGCTGTACAGGCCCAGCACCTTCTCCAATGCGCCGAACACGCCCAGTGTCATGAGCAGCGTGGCGATGATGACGTTGAACACCAGCCAGACCACGCGCCCGGGGTGGCTGCGCGTCAGGCGCGCGAAGAAGTTGCTCCAGGCAAGCGAACCGGCGTAGGCGTTGGTGACGTTGATCTTCACCTGCGAGACCACGACAAAGATCACGGTGAGCACCAGCGCCGCCCCGGAGTCGCCCAGCGCACGCATGTAGCCGATCAGGTACATCTGCGTCGGCTCGACCGCATGCGCCGGCGCCGAACCGTACTGCAGCGCCACGAAAGCCAGGAAGGCGCCGCCCAGCATGCGGACCATGCCCAGCACGATCCAGCCCGGGCCGGCGACCAGCACGCTGCCCCACCAGCGCCAGCGGTTGGCGGCGGTGCGCTCGGGCATGAAGCGCAGGTAGTCCACCTGCTCACCGATCTGCACCACCAGCGAGAACGTCACGGCCGCCGCGGCGCCGAACATCAGCGGGTCGAAGTCGCTGCTGCCCGAGGTCAGGCCCGACAGGCTGGTGAACTCGCGGTAGAGCTCAGGCTGGGCGACGGCGAACCACATGAAGGGCCACAGCAGCAGCACCAGCCACAGCGGCTGCGTCCAGGCCTGCAGTCGCGAGATGAAGGTGATGCCGTACAGCACCATGGGGATGATCAGCAGCGAGGACAGCACGTAGCACCACACCAGCGGCCAGTCCAGCGCTAGCTCCAGCGCCAGCGCCATGATGGCCGCCTCCAGCGCAAAGAAGATGAAGGTGAAGCTGGCGTAGATCAGCGAGGTGACGGTGGAGCCCAGATAGCCGAAGCCGGCGCCGCGCGTCAGCAGGTCCATGTCCAGCCCGTAGCGCGCGGCATACACGGCGATCGGCAAGCCGGTCAGGAAGGTGATCAGGCCCATCACCAGGATGGCCCACAGCGCATTGTCGAAACCGTAGTTCAGCGCAATCGCGCCGCCGATGGCCTCCAGCGCCAGGAAGGAGATGCCGCCCAGCGCCGTGTTGGCCACGCTGAGTTCGCTCCATTTGCGTGCACTGCGGGGCGTGTAGCGCAGCGCGTAGTCCTCCAGGGTTTCATTGGCCACCCAGGAGTTGTAGTCGCGGCGGATGCGAAAGATGCGTTGCGGTGCGGGGTTCATGGATGCGCCGTTCTGGTGCATGAAGTTTCTTTTCCTGTGCACACGCAAGAACCGTTCTCACTGCGGTTTCTACGTCGCATACGTCAATCGACGTATGGGCGGTTTGGGGACCGATCCCTAACCTCAAGGCCGTGGTGACAAGGTGTCGCCCCCGCCTCTCGCAGGTGTTTCCGGTTCCCCTCTTCCTCTTGGAGTGCCCCATGAAGAAACCGTCCGTCCCCTCCGATACCCAGCCGGCCGCCGGCCTGCAACGTCGCCACGTGCTGCAGGCCATGGGCGCCATGTCCATGGTCGGCCTGCCCGGCCTGGCCATGGCCCAGCAGTTCCCCACCGCCAAGGTCAACACCACCAAGCTCGCCGTGACCGACACCGAGGTGGTGGTGGGTCAGCTGCACTCGTCCACCGGCACCATGGCCATCTCCGAGACCGGCTCCATCCAGGCCGAGCAACTGGCCATCGACCAGATCAACGCCATGGGCGGCGTGCTGGGACGCAAGATCCGCGTCATCAAGGAAGACGGCGCCTCCGACTGGCCGACCTTCGCCGAGAAGTCCAAGAAGCTGCTGATCAACGACAAGGTGGCCGCCGTCTTCGGCTGCTGGACCAGCGCTTCGCGCAAGGCCGTGCTGCCGGTGTTCGAGAAGGAAAACGGCCTGCTCTACTACCCCACCTTCTACGAGGGCCTGGAGCAAAGCAAGAACGTGATCTATACCGGCCAGGAAGCCACGCAGCAGATCATCTACGGCCTGGACTGGGGTGCCAAGGAGAAGAAGGCCAAGACCTTCTTCCTGGTGGGCTCCGACTACATCTGGCCGCGCACCTCGATGAAGATCGCGCGCAAGCACATCGAGTCCGTGGGCAAGCTGGGCAAGGTGGTCGGCGAGGAGTACTACCCGCTGGGCAACACCAACTTCAACTCGCTGATCAACAAGATCAAGGTTGCCAAGCCGGACTGCATCTTCGCAGCCGTGGTGGGCGGCTCCAACGTGGCCTTCTACAAGCAGCTCAAGGCCGCCGGCATCACCGGTGACAAGCAGTTCCTGCTGACGCTGTCGGTCACCGAAGACGAGATGACCGGCGTGGGCGGCGAAAACTTCGCTGGCTTCTACAGTTCGATGAAGTACTTCCAGACGCTCGACAACGAGAACAACAAGAAGTTCGTGGCCGCCTTCAAGGCCAAGTACGGCAAGGACGCCGTCATCGGCGACGTCACGCAGGCCGGCTACCTCGGCCCGTGGCTGTGGAAGGCCGCCGTCGAGAAGGCCGGCAGCTTCGACGTCGACAAGGTGGTGGCCGCCTCGCCCGGCATCGAGCTCAAGACCGCGCCCGAGGGCTACGTCAAGGTGCACCAGAACCACCACCTGTGGAGCAAGTCGCGCATCGCCATGGGCAACAAGGACGGCACCTTCAAGGTGGTGGCCGAGTCGCCCAACCTGATCGAGCCCGATCCGTTCCCGAAGGGCTACCAGTAAGCAGGAATCCCCGCGAGGGGATGCGGGTGGCGGCCAGTGTTATCAAGGGACGGCCGCCACCCTTCTTCTCAGACAGACAGGTGACGCCATGGAATTTTCGGAAATGCTCAACATCGCCCTCATGCAGGGCTTCGCAGGACTCAGCCTGTTCTCGGTGCTGCTGCTCATGGGCCTGGGCCTGGCCATCATCTTCGGCCAGATGGGCGTGATCAACATGGCCCACGGCGAGTTCATGACCATCGGCGCCTACACGATCTTTCTCTTCTCCACGCTGACAGAGAAGTTCGCGCCCGGCTTCATGCCCTACTACTTCCCGCTGGCCATCGGCGTGGCCTTCATCCTGGCCTTCATCGCCGGCTGGCTGGTGGAATGGGGCCTGATCCGCTTTCTCTACAAGCGCCCGCTGGACACGCTGCTGGCCACCTGGGGTCTGAGCCTGGCCATCCAGCAGGTGTTCCGCTCGGCCATCGGCCCCAAGGAGGTCAGCCCCACCCTGCCCGACTGGCTGATGGGCTCCTGGGCACCGCATGAGGGCCTGGACATCCCGATCAACGGCATGTTCGTGCTCGGCCTCACTGCCCTGGTCACCGGCACCGTGCTGCTGGCGCTCTACAAGAGCCGCTGGGGCCTGCGGGTACGCGCCACGGTGAGCAACCGCACCATGGCCAACGCCATCGGCATCAACACCAGCAAGACCGACCGCCTGACCTTCGCCATCGGCTGCGGCATCGCCGGCGTGGCCGGTGCGGCCTTCACCACCATCGGCTCCACCGGGCCGACCTCCGGTTCGCTCTACATCGTCGACTCCTTCCTCGTCGTCACCTTCGGCGGCGCCGCCAGCCTGCTGGGCACGGTGGCCTCGGCTTTCGGCATCGCGCAGACCCAGTCCATCAGCGAGTTCTTCATCACCGGCTCCATGGCCAAGGTGCTCACGCTCTCGCTGATCGTCGTCATCCTGATGATCCGCCCGCAGGGCCTGTTCGCTAGCAAGGTGCGCCGCTGAGATCGCCATTCATTTCCGGAGTCCAACCATGAACCAATTCAAAGCATGGATCACCAGCCGGGGCCTGGGCAGCGTGGCCATCCTCGCCGTCCTGCTGCTGGTCGTCTTTCCCCTCGTCTTCGACATCTTCCGCCTCAACCTGGTCGGCAAGTACCTGACCTACGGCTTCGTCGCCCTCGGGCTGGTGATGCTGTGGGGCTACGGCGGCGTGCTCAGCCTGGGCCAGGGCGTGTTCTTCGGCCTGGGCGGCTACGCCATGGCCATGTTCCTCAAGCTGGAAGCGAGTGACCCGATCTCCACCAAGATCCAGTCCACCCCGGGCATCCCGGACTTCATGGACTGGAACCAGCTGACCGCCCTGCCGCTGTGGTGGCAGCCCTTCGAGCACCTGCCGTTTGCGCTGATCGCGGTGGTGGCCATCCCCACGCTGCTGGCCTTCATCATCAGCTACGCCATGTTCAAGCGGCGCGTGGGCGGCGTGTACTTCGCCATCATCACGCAGGCGGTGGCGCTGATCCTCACCGTGCTCATCATCGGCCAGCAGGGCTACACCGGCGGCGTCAACGGCATGACCGACCTCAAGACCCTGCTGGGCTGGGACATCCGCACCGACAGCGCCAAGTACCTCCTGTATTACCTGTGCGCCCTCATGCTGCTGGGCACCATCGTGCTGTGCGCCTGGATCCAGCGCAGCAAGCTCGGCACCCTGCTGCTGGCCATGCGCGACAAGGAAGACCGCGTGCGCTTCTCCGGCTACGACGTGGCCATGTTCAAGGTTTTCGTGTTCTGCCTGGCGGCGGCCCTCTCGGGCATCGGCGGGGCGCTGTTCACGCTGCAGGTGGGCTTCATGTCGCCGTCCTTCGTCGGCATCGTGCCCTCGATCGAGATGGTGATCTACGCCGCGGTGGGCGGGCGCCTGAGCCTGGTGGGTGCGGTCTACGGCACCCTGCTGGTGAACTTCGGCAAGACCTACTTCTCCGAAAGCTTCCCCGACCTCTGGCTGTTCCTGATGGCTGCGCTCTTCATCGGCGTGACCATGGCCTTCCCCGAAGGACTGGCCGGCGTGTGGTCGCAGAAGGTGGTGCCCTGGTGGCAGCGCAACCAGGCCCAGCGCCGTGCCGTGCGCCTGGCCCTGGCCCGCGATGCCGCCACCCCGGCCGAAGAAGCGCCCGCAGCACGCAGCAGCAGCCCGGCCGTGCCGCCCACCCTGAGCGGCCAGAGCGCCTGACCCCCGACACGCAGGAGTCCCATCATGAGCAACACCGACTTCGCCCTGGCCGTGGAAGACCTCACGGTCTCCTTCGACGGCTTCAAGGCAATCGACAACCTGACGCTGTACATCGACAAGAACGAGCTGCGCGTGATCATCGGCCCCAACGGCGCCGGCAAGACCACGCTGCTGGACCTGATCTGCGGCAAGACCAAGGCCAGCGGCGGCAGCATCAAGTTCAAGAACGAGGAGCTGACCGCGCTGGACGAGCACATCCGCGTGCGCCGCGGCATCGGCCGCAAGTTCCAGACGCCCTCGATCTACGAAAACCTCACCGTGTTCCAGAACCTGGAGGTCTCCTACCCCGCGGGCCGTTCGGTCTTCGGCGCGCTGGGCTTCAAGTGCACCGACGAGGTGAAGGCGCGGGTGCAGGTGGTCGCCGAGGAGATCGGCCTGGCCGACGCGCTGGGCATGGAAGCCGGCCTGCTGTCGCACGGGCAGAAGCAGTGGCTGGAGATCGGCATGCTGCTGATGCAGGAGCCTGAGCTGCTGATGCTGGACGAACCGATTGCCGGCATGAGCGCGCGCGAGCGCGAGCTCACGGCCGAACTGCTCAAGCGCATCTGCAAGAACCGCTCCGTGATCGTGATCGAGCACGACATGGATTTCGTCAAGCAGATCGCACACAAGGTCACCGTCATGCACCAGGGAAAGATCCTGGCCGAAGGCTCGATGGAAGCCGTGCAGGCCGACCCCAAGGTGATCGACGTCTATCTCGGCCACTGATTACCTAGGAGTCAAAAATGCTCAAAGTCACCGACATGTACGTGGCCTATGGCCAGAGCGAAGCGCTGCACGGCATCTCCTTCGAGGGCCACAAGAACGAGACGGTCGCCATCATGGGCCGCAACGGCATGGGCAAGACCACGCTGTTCAAGAGCCTGATGGGCGTGCTGCCGCTCAAGTCCGGCCAGATCGAGGTCGCCGGCCAGGACGTCTCGAAGGACGAAAGCTACCGCCGCGTCGCCAAGGGCATCGCCTATGTGCCGCAGGGCCGCATGATCTTCCCCACCCTGACGGTGGAGGAAAACATCCAGACCGGGCTGGAGAACGCCAAGTACAAGCGCATTCCGGACGAGATCTACGCCCTGTTTCCGGTGCTGTGGGACATGCGCCGGCGCAAGGGCGGCAACCTGTCGGGCGGGCAGCAGCAGCAGCTGGCCATCGCCCGCGCGCTGGTGACCGACCCCAAGGTGCTGCTGCTGGACGAGCCGACCGAAGGCATCCAGCCTTCCATCATCAAGGACATCGCCAAGGCGCTCAACGAGATCCGCAAGCTGCGCGAGATCACCATCGTCGTGTCCGAGCAGGTGCTGTCCTTTGCCATGGACGTGGCCGACCGCCTGTTCGTCATCGAAGGCGGCCGCCTGGTGCACGAGACGCTGCGCGAGCAGACCGACGTCAACCGCATCAAGTCCTATCTCTCCGTCTGAGATCCATCCGTCTGATCCATCCGTTTTCTTTCGTCCTCAAGGAGCATCACCATGGCTGACACCCTCATCAAAGTCGATCTGAACCAACCCGCCCCGAGCAACCCGCTGGTGCACAACCGCTGGCACCCGGACATCCCGATCGCCGTGTGGGTCAAGCCAGGCGACGACTTCATCCTCGAGACCTACGACTGGACCGGCGGCTACATCAAGAACAACGACAGTGCCGACGACGTGCGCGACATCGACCTGTCCACCGTGCACTACCTCTCGGGCCCGGTGGGCGTGCAGGGCGCCGAGCCCGGCGACCTGCTGGTGGTGGACCTGCTGGACATCGGCGCCAAGCAGGACAGCCAGTGGGGCTTCAACGGCTTCTTCAGCAAGCAGAACGGCGGCGGCTTCCTGACCGACCACTTCCCGCTGGCGCAGAAGTCGATCTGGGACTTCAACGGCATGTTCACCAAGAGCCGCCACGTGCCGGGCGTCGAGTACGCCGGCCTGATCCACCCGGGCCTGATCGGCTGTCTGCCCGACAAGAAGATGCTCGACGAGTGGAACAAGCGCGAGGCCGAGCTGATCGCCACCGATCCCGGCCGCGTGCCCGGCCTGGCCAACCCGCCGTTCGCGGCCACCGCACACTGCGGCAAGGCCCAGGGCGATGTCAGGAACAAGATTGCCACCGAAGGCGCACGCACCGTGCCGCCGCGCGAGCATGGCGGCAACTGCGATATCAAGGACCTGTCGCGCGGCTCGCGCGTCTTCTTCCCGGTCTACGTGGACGGCGGCGGCCTGTCGGTCGGCGACCTGCACTTCAGCCAGGGCGACGGCGAGATCACCTTCTGCGGCGCCATCGAGATGGCCGGCTGGGTGCACATGCGCGTCAACCTCATCAAGGGCGGCGTGGCCAAGTACGGCATCAAGAACCCGATCTTCAAGCCCAGCCCCATCACCCCGAACTACAAGGACTACCTGATCTTCGAAGGTGTCTCGGTCGACGAGCAAGGCAAGCAGCACTACCTGGACGTGACCGTGGCCTACCGCCAGGCCTGCCTGAACGCCATCGAGTACCTGAAGAAGTTCGGCTACAGCGGCGCGCAGGCCTACTCCATCCTCGGTACCGCGCCGGTGCAGGGCCACATCAGCGGCGTGGTGGACGTGCCCAACGCCTGCGCCACGCTGTGGCTGCCCACCGAGATCTTCGACTTCGACATCAACCCCACCGCCGCGGGGCCGCAGAAGATCATCACCGGCGGGGTCGATCTGCCGATCGCGCAAGACAAGTAACGCCCCACCCAGGAGACCGCCCCATGCCCACCTACGACTACGACTGCGCGGCCTGCGGCGGCTTTGATGCCCTGCGCAGCCTGGCGCAGCGCAACGAGCCCGCCGCCTGCCCCGCGTGCGGTGCGGCTTCGCCGCGCGTGTTCGCCCACGCGCCGCACCTGGCCTGTGTCAGCCCCGAGCAGCGCCGCGCGCATGACACCAACGAGCGGGCGCGGCATGAGCCGCGCAGCAGCTCACGCGACGGCGCTGAAGGAACGTACGGGCGCATGCGCCACCCGGCCGGCTGCGGCTGCTGCAGCAGCAACAGCGGCAAGCGCAGCGCCACCTACACCGCACCCAGCGGGGCCAAGGCCTTTCCGACCAAGCGGCCCTGGATGATCAGTCACTGAATGAA
>CALRMF020000067.1:0-10910 GCA_943369035.1 Curvibacter sp. AEP1-3 | reverse complement strand
CAGGCCGCACGCGAGCCGGGCTGGGTCGAGTACGACATCACCAACCCGGCCACCGGCGCGGTGCAGACCAAGATGTCCTATGTGGTGAAGGTCGACGAGGTGTTCGTCGGCTGCGGCGTCTACAAGAACCTGGTGGCGAGCTGACGCGCTGCGCGGGCGGGGCTCAGCCGCCGCCTTCGCGCCGCGCCCGCGCGCGCGCCAGGGCGGCTTCGATCACGGCACGCTTCTTGTCCAGCACGGCCGGATCGGTGTGCAGCGAGTGGCTGGCCAAGTCGGCCAATTTCATCTTCGCTTTTTCTTCCAGTCGTTTCTGGTTCTCAGCCTCTTCCCGTGTGTGCCGATAGCTATGAAATTCATAGCGTTTGCGGGCGGTGTCAGCCTGTGCCCGTGACCAGGCCGCCCAGCCGGTGCGCTCGCCACTGACGGCTTCCAGCCGGATGCAGTCCACCGGGCAGACCGGGATGCACAGCTCGCAGCCGGTGCAGTAGGGTTCGATCACGGTGTGCATGCGCTTGTTGCTGCCCAGGATGGCATCGGTCGGGCAGGCCTTGATGCACAGCGTGCAGCCGATGCACCAGTCCTCGTCGATCACCGCCACCGTCAGCGGGCCTTCCGTGCCGAACTCGGGGTTGAGCGGCAGCAGGGGCTGGCCGGTCAGCGCCGCCAGCCGGGCCACGCCTTCGGCGCCGCCCGGTGGGCACTGGTTGATGGCCGCTTCACCGGTAGCAATGGCCTGTGCGTAGCCGGCACAGTCCGGGTAACCGCAGCGTGTGCACTGGGTCTGGGGCAGGGCGTCGAGAATCTGGGCGGCAGTCGCGGGGGCACGGGGCATGGCCCCGATTATCCCGCCGAAGCCCCGGGTGCACGGTCAGCGAGTCAGCGCGCCTTGGTGCTGGCCTTGCGCGCGGGGGCCTTGGCCGCGGCCTGGGGCTTGGCCGGCGCGTTGTGCTCCAGGATGAAGGCCTTGACCGTCGGGTAGACGATCTCGCGCCAGCGCCGGCCGGAGAAGATGCCGTAGTGACCGGCGCCCTTGGCCTCCAGATGGCGTTGACGTGCCTTCGGCACGCTCTTGCACAGGGTGTGCACCGCCTCGGTCTGGCCCGAGCCGGAGATGTCGTCCAGCTCACCTTCCACCGACAGCAGGGCGGTGGTCTTGATGTCCTGCGGCTTCACACGCTCGAGTTGCCCCTGCGGGTTCTTCACGTCCCAGGTGCCCTGCACCAGGCTGAAGTCCTGGAACACCGTCTTGATGGTTTCCAGGTAGTAGTCGGCGTCCATGTCGAGCACGGCGTTGTACTCGTCGTAGAACTGACGGTGTGCTTCGGCGCTGGCGTCGTCGCCCTTGATCAGGTGCTGGAAGTAGTCGTAGTGGCTCTTGGCGTGGTGGTCCGGGTTCATGGCCACGAAGCCGGCGTGCTGCATGAAGCCCGGGTAGACGCGCCGGCCGGCGCCTGGGAAGTTGCTCGGCACGCGGTAGATCACGTTGTGTTCGAACCAGCTGTGGCTCTTGTTCATGGCCAGGTTGTTCACGGCGGTGGGCGACTTGCGGGCATCGATCGGGCCGCCCATCATGGTCATGGTCAAGGGCGTCTTCTCTCCGCGGCTGGCCATCAGCGAGACGGCGGCCAGCACCGGCACCGTGGGCTGGCACACGCTCATGACGTGGCAGTTGCCGTACTGCTGCTGCAGGTAGCGGATGAACTCTTGCACGTAATTGACGTAGTCGTCGAGGTGAAACTCGCCCTCCGACAGCGGCACCATGCGGGCGTTCTTCCAGTCGGTGATGTAGACCTTGTGGTCCTTGAGCATGGTGCGCACGGTGTCGCGCAGCAGCGTGGCGTAGTGGCCCGACAAGGGCGCCACGATCAGCACCACCGGCTGGCCCTTGAGCTTGGACAGGGTGGCCGGGTCGTCGGAGAAGCGCTTGAAGCGGCGCAGCTCGCAGAACGGCTTGTTGATCTCCACCCGTTCGTGGATGGCCACGTTGACGCCGTCCACCGCCACGGTGCGGATGCCGAACTCGGGCTTCTCGTAGTCCTTGCCCAGCCGGTGCATGAGGGCGTAGCCGGCCGCCATGCGCTGTGCAAAGGGGATGTGCCCCAAGGGGGAGAGCGGGTTGTTGAAGGCCTTGGAGGCCGCCTGCGCCAGGTCGGCGAAGGGCTCCATCAGGGACCGCTGGGATTCGTAGAGCTGGTACAGCATCTGGTTCTCGCTTTGTGAGCTTTGCTGCAGTGCAATATATCAGCTGTCATTGAATTTTGCTTGCGTATTTACACGCAGGAGAAGCCCCAATTCGGTGCTTCCTCCAGGGTTTGAATCACCTTGGCGACACAAGGCGCCGCCCGCGGCGACAATGCGGCCTGTACCTGACTCTCTGCCGCCATCCTCGAGGCGGTGCCGCACCGTGACTGCTTCCACTGCTCTTTCCTGCGCCAATCTGCCCAGCCTGTCCCCCAGCCCGCGCCTGCCTGTGCTCTTTGTCGGCCACGGCAGCCCGTTGAATGTCATCGAAGCCAACGAGTTCCGACCGCGCTGGGAGGCGCTGGGGGCCGAGTTCGGCGTCAAGTGGCCGCGCCCAAGCCTGATCCTGTGCATATCGGCGCACTGGATCACGCGCGGCTGGTGGCTCACCGGCATGGCCGCGCCCAAGACCATCCACGACTTTGGCGGCTTCCCGCAAGCGCTGTTCGACCAGCAGTACCCGGCGCCCGGCGCGCCGGCGGTGGCGCGCGAACTGGCCGCGCGGCTGCAGCAGCCCTCCACCCAGGCGCCGCCGGGTGTCGATGAGGGGGAGTGGGGCCTCGATCACGGCTGCTGGGGCGTGCTCAAGCCCATGTTCCCGCAGGCGGACATCCCGGTCATCCAGCTCAGCATGGACTACAGCCGGCCGCCGGTCGAGCACTACGCCTTGGGCCGGCAGTTGCAGCCGCTGCGCGAGCAGGGCGTGCTGATCGTGGCCAGCGGCAACATCGTGCACAACCTGCGCACCATGCAGCGCAGCGCGCCCACCGACCAGGCCTACGACTGGGCGATCGAATTCGATCACGCGATTGCCGGCCAGATCGCGCAGGGGCGGCTCGATGAACTGCCCAACTTCCAGCAGCTCGGCCAAGTGGCGCAACTGGCCCACCCGACCTACGACCATTTCCTGCCGCTGCTCTATGCCACGGGGGCCGTGCAGCCAGGCGAGACAGCCCAGTTCTTCAACGACCGCTTCCAGGGCGCCTCGATTTCGATGCGCTCGGTGATCTGGAACTGATCACAGCAGGGCACGCAGCAGCAGGCTGCTGCCGGTGAGCAGCAGCACGCCATGCAGCACCTGCAGGAAGCGCTGTCGGTCCAGCCGCAGGCTGATGCGATGGCCGAGGTACAGACCCAACCCCACCGCCGGCAGCAGGCAGGCCACCAGCAGCAGCAAGTCGAGGTCCAGCAAGCGGCCGGCCAGCAGGAACAGGCCGACGCGGATGACCGAGCTGAACATCAGCACCGCGGTCTGGGTGGCGCGGATCTGTTGCACTTCGTCGAGCCGGCGCAGCAGGTAGAGCGAGTAGACCCAGCCGCCGGCGCCAAACAGGGCGCTGAACACACCGCCCACGCCGCCGTACCACCAGGCCCAGCGCGGCGCCAGCGGCGTACGCACCGCCTGCTTTGGCCGCAGGCCGTTGAGCGCATACAGCACCACGAAGGCGCCCAGCAACGGCATCAGCAGCTTGACCGGCAGCGTGAACAGCAGCCAGGCGCCCAATACGCTGCCCGCCATCAGGGCAGGTACCAGCCGCCAGAGTTCACGCCGCACCACGTGTTCGCTCAGGCGCCAGCCGTTGGACCAGGAGGCGACCAGGTCGGTCAATGCCAGCGTCGGCACCACGGTGGAAACAGGCAGCAGGTGCGCCAGCAGTGGCGCGCTCACCAGCGTGGAGCCGAAACCCACCAGGCCGAACACGACGTAGGCCAGGGTGATGACGGGCTCGGCCACGAGCAGGGTCAGGAAATCGGGCATGGCCCGACTGTAAGCGAGGCAATCCGGTCCGCCGGCCCACGCACGAACTGCGCGGCTCCGAACGCGGCCGCAAGGCGGCTGCATAATCTGTGCCCCTGCCAACGCCGCCCCTTCGGGCGGGGGCAGTACCTCAGCAAGGCCAGCGTGCGCAAAACCTACCAGCTCAACATCGAGGGCCGACACCGCGACCGCGTGCTCGACGCCATTCGTCACGACATCAGCAAATACCTCAAGCGCCAGCGTCGTGCCGCGCTGCCGCCAGGGGCGGATTTCTGGGATTTCGACTGCCGCTTCGGCCTCAGCAAGGACAGTGCAACGGCGGCTGAACTGGCGCGCCTCAAGGACCTCATCGCCGCCGCGGCACAGGAAGAGGCCAGTGCCCTTTACGTCGAGATCCTGCCCAGGCCCGGCGTGCGTCAGAGCCGGACCACCGCGCCGGCAAGTGACGAACCGTTGCAGCCCTGAGCTCGTAACGCCGGTGAGGGAGCCGCGGTGAGTCTGCAGTACCTGGACTTCGACTACAGCGAGGACGAACATGGCCACGGCTGCTTCGAGGCCATGGCCTCGGTGTCGGCGCAGCGCGTGGCCGCCGTGCGCGAAGAGATCGCCCGCGTGCTGGACTGGGCGTTTGAAAACTTTCCGGATCTGCGGGCGCCGCTGGAAGAAGGTGGCGAATGGGACTACCAGCTGGAAAGCCAGCAGGAATGGACCGTGCCCGAGGCGCTGCATTACGACGAGGTGACGGGCAAGTTCAGCGCACAGCCGGGCGCACCCGGCGAGCCACGCCATGTGCTGACCCTGGTGCTCAGCGGCAGCGCGCAGTTCTGCGCGGCCTTCGGCCAACGCTTCGGGCTGGCGTAGCAACGTACTGCCGGTCTGGCATCCCGCGTCAAGCTACTGAAGAGATAGCGTTTGACGCCCGGCTGGAAAGGCCTGGAGGGCTAAAAGACCAATAAAAAAGCCGCCAAGCGATGGCGGCTTTAGTTCCTCAAAGTCGAACCGGCTTACATCACCTTGGCGATCGCCTGGCAGACGTAGTCGATGTTCTTGCTGTTCAGCGCGGCCACGCACATGCGGCCGGTGTCGGTGCCGTAGACGCCGAACTCGCTGCGCAGGCGCACCATCTGGTCCTTGGACAGGCCGGAGTAGCTGAACATGCCGATCTGCTGCGTGATGAAGCTCATGTCCTGCTTCACGCCGGCAGCCTTCAGGCCGTCGACCAGCTTCTGGCGCATGGCCTTGATGCGTACGCGCATTTCGCCCAGTTCCTTCTCCCACAGGGCGCGCAGCTCGGGGCTGTTGAGCACGGCGGCCACCACGGCGCCACCGTGGGTGGGCGGGTTGCTGTAGTTGGTGCGGATCACGATCTTGAGCTGGGACAGCACGCGGTCGGCTTCTTCCTTGCTTTCGCACAGCACGCTCAGGGCGCCGACGCGCTCGCCATACAAGCTGAAGCTCTTGGAGAAGCTGGTGGAGACGAAGAACGTCAGGCCGGCGGCGACGAACTCGCCGATCACGGCGCCGTCCTCGGCGATGCCGTTACCGAAGCCCTGGTAGGCCATATCGAGGAAGGCCACGAGGTTCTTGGTCTTGACAGCAGCGATCACCTGGTCCCACTGGGCGGCTGTGATGTCGTAGCCGGTCGGGTTGTGGCAGCAGGCGTGCAGCAGGATGATGGTGCCGGGCGCCGCAGCGTTGATGTCGGCCAGCATGCCGTCGAAGTCCACGCCACGCTTGGCGGCGTCGTAGTAGCGGTAGGTGCCGACCTCGAAGCCGGCGTTACTGAACAGGGCGCGGTGGTTCTCCCAGCTCGGGTCGGAGATCAGGACCTTGGCGGTCGGGTTGAGCTTCTTCAGGAAGTCGGCGCCAATCTTCAGGCCGCCGGTGCCGCCGATGCCCTGCACGGTGGCAACACGGCCGCTTTTCACCGGCTCGGAATCAGCGCCGAACACCAGGCCCTTGACGGCGGCGTCGTAGGCGGCGATGCCGTCGATCGGCAGGTAGCCGCGCGCGGTGGGCTTGTCCATCATGGCCTTCTCGGCCGCCTGCACGCACTGCAGCAGCGGCAGCTTGCCGTTGTCGTCGAAATACACGCCCACGCCGAGGTTGACCTTGTTGGGGTTGGTGTCGGCGGCGAACTGCTCGTTCAGACCCAGGATGGGGTCGCGCGGTGCCATTTCGACGGCGGAGAACATGGACATGACGGTTCCTTGAAAGTAGTGAAGTTGACGATCCATTCCATCGTTCCGGCAGCGGGCTGCGCCCGGCGCCGGAATGACGTATTCTTTCGGGTTGCCCCGAATTTTACGGGTTCAGGAAACAGTTTCCATGCAAGACGTCTCCGCAGTTCCGGCGCCGCAGGCCGACAGCGCTGCCACGGGTGCGCCCGAGGGCCGCTTCGTGACCTTTCCCGGCTCGCCCTTCGAGCTCTACCAGCCCTACCCGCCGGCTGGCGACCAGCCGGAAGCCATCAACCAACTGGTGGAGGGGGTGGAGGCTGGCGAGGTGTTCCAGACCCTGCTGGGGGTGACCGGTTCCGGCAAGACCTACACCATGGCCAACGTCATCGCCCGCCTGGGACGGCCGGCCATCGTGTTCGCGCCCAACAAGACGCTGGCCGCGCAGCTCTACAGCGAGTTCCGCGAGTTCTTCCCGCGCAATGCGGTGGAGTACTTCGTCAGCTACTACGACTACTACCAGCCCGAAGCCTATGTGCCGCAGCGCGACCTGTTCATCGAGAAGGACAGCGCCATCAACGAGCACATCGAGCAGATGCGCCTCTCGTGTACCAAGAGCCTGCTGGAGCGGCGCGACGTGGTGATCGTGGCCACCGTCTCGGCCATCTACGGTATCGGCAAGCCCGAGGACTACCACCAGATGATCCTCACGCTGCGTGCCGGCGACCGCTTAAGCCAGCGCGACGTGATTGCCCAGCTGGTGCGCATGCAGTACCAGCGCAACGACATGGACTTCGGCCGCGGCACTTTCCGTGTGCGGGGCGACACCATCGACGTGTTTCCGGCCGAGCATTCCGAACTGGCGCTGCGCATCGAGCTGTTCGACGACGAGATCGAAAGCCTGCAGTTGTTCGACCCGCTGACTGGCCGCATCAAGCAGAAAATTGCCCGTTTCACCGTCTATCCGAGCAGCCACTACGTGACGCCGCGCGAGCAGGTGCTCAAGGCGGTGGAGAGCATCAAGATCGAGCTGGCCGAACGGCTCAAGGAGCTCACCGCCATGGGCAAGCTGGTGGAAGCCCAGCGGCTGGAGCAGCGCACCCGCTTCGACCTGGAGATGCTGAGCGAGGTGGGCCACTGCAAGGGCATCGAGAACTACACCCGGCACCTCAGTGGCGCGGCCCCGGGCGAACCGCCGCCGACGCTGACCGATTACTTGCCGAAAGACGCGCTGATGTTCCTGGACGAGAGCCATGTGCTGATCGGCCAGTTCGGCGGCATGTACAACGGCGACCGTGCGCGCAAAACCACGCTGGTGGAGTACGGCTTCCGCCTGCCGAGCGCGTTGGACAACCGGCCGCTGAAGTTCGAGGAGTTCGAGACCAAGATGCGCCAGGCGGTCTTTGTCTCGGCCACGCCCGGTGACTGGGAAAACAAGCATGCCGGCGCGGTGGTGGAGCAGGTGGTGCGCCCGACCGGCCTGGTGGACCCGGAGGTGGAAGTGCGCCCGGCCACGCACCAGGTGGACGACGTGCTGCAGGAGATCCGGCTGCGGGTGGAGCAGGGCGAGCGGGTGCTGATCACCACCCTGACCAAGCGCATGGCCGAACAGCTGACCGACTATCTGACCGACAACGGCGTCAAGGTGCGCTACCTGCACAGCGACGTGGACACGGTGGAGCGGGTGGAGATCATCCGCGACCTGCGCCTGGGCCAGTTCGACGTGCTGGTGGGCATCAACCTGCTGCGCGAGGGCCTGGATATTCCCGAGGTGTCGCTGGTGGCCATCCTGGATGCCGACAAGGAGGGTTTCCTGCGCTCCGAGCGCTCGCTGATCCAGACCATCGGCCGGGCCGCGCGCAACCTGCACGGCAAGGCCATCCTGTACGCCGACCGGGTGACCGACTCCATGGCCCGTGCCATCGGCGAGACCGAGCGCCGCCGCCACAAGCAGATCGCCCACAACGAGGCGCACGGCATCACGCCCAAGGCCATCGTCAAGCAGGTGCGCGACCTGATCGACGGCGTGTACTCCGAGAAGGCGGGTCGCGAGGCCGAGCGTCTGGAGCAGGAGGCGCTGGCCCGCGCGCAGGTGGAGGAGATGAGCGAAAAGGACATCGCGCGCGAGGTCAAGCGGCTGGAAAAGCAGATGCTGGAGCACGCGCGCAACCTGGAGTTCGAGCAGGCGGCGCGTGTGCGAGACCAACTCACGGTGCTCAAGGCGCGCGCCTTCGGCGCCGCTGTGCCGGACCACCCCGCCTGAGGCGTCCCGGCCCGGGCTGACTAACCCGAGCGAAACGCTCGGTTTTTGGTATACTTGACACAAACACTCAACAACCCAGGGAATCCCGGGCATTGGGTGCAGCCCCCGAAACCCCTGGCGGTAACGGGGAAATCCGGTAGTCAAACCCAGCCTAGGAGTTTGCGATGCGCCTCACGACCAAAGGCCGCTTTGCGGTCACCGCGATGATTGATCTGGCCCTGCGCCAGAGCAACGGCCCTGTGACGCTGGCGGCCATCAGCCAACGCCAGCAGATTTCGCTGTCCTACCTGGAACAGTTGTTCGGCAAGCTGCGTCGGCATGAACTGGTGGAATCCACCCGCGGCCCCGGCGGCGGCTACACGCTGGCGCGCAAGGCCGGCGACATCACCGTGGCCGACATCATCCTGTCGGTGGATGAGCCGATTGACGCCACCCAGTGCGGTGGCAAGGAAAACTGCCTGGGCGATGCCGGCCGCTGCATGACGCACGAGCTCTGGGCGTCGCTCAACACCCGCATGGTCGAGTTCCTCGATTCGGTGACGCTGCAGAAGCTGGTGGACGATCAGCTGGCCAAGGGCATCACCATCGAAGACAAGCCGACCGTCAAGCGCGCCATCTCCAGCGCCCCGGTGGTCAAGCCGGTGCGCGTGAACGCCCCCAATTCGGTGTTCGCGCTGGGCAACGCGTTTTCCAAGACCTGATCTGAACCTGTTTTATAGAGTTTCGTAGCGAGCCTGTATGGACATGACCCCTCATTTCCCGATCTACATGGACTACGGCGCCACCACGCCCTGTGATCCGCGCGTGGTCGATGCCATGATCCCCTGGTTGCGCGAGCACTTCGGCAACCCCGCCTCGCGTAGCCACGCCTGGGGCTGGGAAGCCGAGGAGGCCGTCGAGAAGGCGCGCGGCTACGTGGCCGACCTGATCGGTGCCGACCCGCGCGAGATCGTCTGGACTTCCGGCGCCACCGAGTCCAACAACCTGGCGCTCAAGGGCGCGGCTCACTTCTACAGCGGCAAGGGCAAGCACCTGATCACGGTGAAGACCGAGCACAAGGCTGTGCTCGACACCATGCGCGAACTGGAGCGCCAGGGCTTCGAGGTGACCTACCTCGACGTGCAGGAAGACGGCCTGCTGGACCTGGAGAAGTTCAAGGCGGCCATCCGCCCCGACACCATTCTGGCCAGCGTGATGTTCGTCAACAATGAGATTGGCGTCATCCAGGACATCCCTGCCATCGGTGCCATCTGCCGCGAGAAGGGTGTGCTGTTCCATGTGGATGCCGCCCAGGCCACCGGCAAGGTGGAGATCGACCTGCAGACGCTGCCGGTCGACCTGATGAGCCTGGCCTCGCACAAGACCTACGGCCCCAAGGGCATCGGTGCCCTGTACGTGCGCCGCAAGCCGCGGGTGCGCCTGGAGGCGCAGATGCACGGCGGCGGCCACGAGCGCGGCATGCGCTCCGGCACGCTGCCCACGCACCAGTGCGTCGGCATGGGCGAGGCCTTCCGCATCGCCAAGCTGGAGATGGCGCAGGACAACGCCAAGGCGCGCGCCCTGCACGACCGCCTGGTGAACGGCCTGAAGGACGTCGAGCAGGTGTTCCTCAACGGTCACCCGACGCAGCGCGTGCCGCAGAACCTGAACATGAGCTTCAATTTCGTCGAAGGCGAGTCGCTCATCATGGGCATCAAGGGGCTGGCGGTGTCGTCCGGCTCGGCCTGTACCTCGGCCTCGCTGGAGCCCAGCTATGTGTTGCGTGCCCTGGGCCGCAGCGACGAGCTGGCGCACAGCAGCCTGCGCATGACCATCGGCCGCTTCACGACGGAAGAAGAGATCGACTACGCCATCGCCACCATCAAGCACAACGTGGCCAAGCTGCGCGACCTCAGCCCGCTGTGGGAGATGTACCAGGACGGCGTGGACCTCAGCACGATTCAATGGGCAGCGCATTGATGACACCCCTGAGCGGCTGGCGCCGCTTCCCCTCGAGGGGACAACGCCAGCGGCCCGGCGAAGCCGGTTCCGCGGCGTTCCTGAACTGAAGAAAGGAAACTGACATGGCCTATTCTGAAAAAGTCGTTGACCACTACGAAAACCCGCGCAACGTCGGCTCCTTCGACAAGGGCGATGACACGGTGGGCACCGGCATGGTGGGCGCACCGGCCTGCGGCGACGTGATGAAGCTGCAGATCAAGGTCAACCCGGCCACCGGTGTGATCGAAGATGCGCGCTTCAAGACCTACGGCTGCGGTTCGGCCATCGCGTCGAGCTCGCTGGTGACCGAGTGGGTCAAGGGCAAGACGCTGGACGAAGCGGCGGCACTGAAGAACAGCCAGATCGCCGAAGAGCTGGCGCTACCGCCGGTCAAGATCCACTGCTCGATCCTGGCTGAAGACGCGATCAAGGCCGCCGTGGACGACTACAAGAAAAAACACATGAACTGATGGTTCCCCCCCGAGGCGCC
>CALRMF020000066.1:0-11000 GCA_943369035.1 Curvibacter sp. AEP1-3 | reverse complement strand
ATCGCATCCGGCAAGGGCTGGCGCGCGCGCTGCAGATGGCCCAGGAGTCCGGCGCCGAGGTGCTCCGGCTCAACCTGGAAATCGACTCGGCCAGCCGCATCCTCTCCACCATCGTCCAGCAGGCACAGAGCCTCGGTGCCGGTCACATCCTGCTGGGCCGGCAGGCCACCGGTCGTCGCTACTTCTTCAATGCGGGGGAGCGCCTCAGTGACTTTGCGGCCTCGCTGGCCTCCCATCTGCCGACGGCACATGTCCACATCCTGGCCTCGCCATCGAGCCAGGCCGCGCCGGATCCACGCCCCGATCTCGCCGACGCTGTGCAACCCGGCAGCCGGCTGCAGGCGATGCGCCTGGTTGCCGCCACGCTGGGCATCTGCACCTTGCTGTCGGCGCTCATCGCCCCCCATCTTCATCCCATCAATCTGATCCTGATCTTCCTGGTCGGCGTGGTCTACGTCGCCCTGCGGCAGAGCTTGAAGGCGGCGCTCATCACGGTCCTGCTGTCGATCGTCGTCTTCAACTGGCTGTTTGTCGAGCCACGCTGGTCGCTCAAGCCGACGGATCCCGAGTACTTCTTCACCTTCGTCATCATGCTGTGCGTGGGGGTGGCGGTCAGCCGCCTTGCTTCGCGCGCCCGTCAGACCGCCCTGGGCGCCATGGTGACGGCGCAGCACTCGCAGTCCCTCAGCCTGCTGGCCCAGAGCCTGGCGCAAGCCCGCACCTTGGACGAGATCGAGTCGGCCCTGAAGGCCACCGTGGAACGGGATTTCGGCGGCCAGGCCAGCATGGTGCTCCCTGGCATCCACGGCGAACTGGCGACAGCGCCACATGACCAGGCCCTGGAAGCACACGCCAAGGCCGTCATGGACGGGAGCCCTGCGCCGGTCGGCGTGCCCTGCTTTCCGCTGGCCGCCGGCGGCAAGGTGATCGGCGTGCTGCTGGTCAAGCAATTGCCGGCCTCACTTCAATCCGCCAGCCACCTGCACCTGCTACAGGCCTATGCCAACCAGGCTGCTGTGGCCATCGAGCGCTGGCAGTACGCCTGGCAGAGTGAGCAGGCCGCCGTCGCCGCCGAGACCGAGCGCATCCGCAACATCCTGCTGGCGGGCATCTCTCATGACTTCCGTACCCCGCTGACGGCCATCATCGGCGCGGCCTCCACCGTGCTCAATCAGGGGCACGCCATCACACTGGAACAACGCAACGCGCTGGCGCAGAGCGTGCTGGACCAGGCCACACGCCTGCAGTCCCTGACCAGCGACCTGCTGGACCTCGCCCGACTGCAGGACGGTCAGGTCAGGCTCCAGCCCGAATGGTGTCCGGCCGAGGACCTGGTGCGGGACGCCATCGCCGCTGTCGCGCCAGCGCTGGGGCAGCACCAGATTCAGTTGCAGCTGTTGCCAGACGACCTTGTCTGGTGCGATGCCACGCTGACGGTGCAGGCCCTGTCGAACCTCCTGCTCAACGCGTCTCAGCACGCACCTGCCGGCAGCATCATCCAGGTTCGGGTGCAGTGCGAAGTCAGCCTATGCCGCCTGGCGGTGCACGACCAGGGCCGCGGCCTGAAGCCGGGCACCGAGCGCGAGGTCTTCAAGAAGTTCTACCGCGAACCGGGAACGGAATCACCCCAGGGAACCGGTCTCGGCCTGGCAATCTGCGAGCTCGTTGCACGCCTGCACGGCGGCACGATCGAGGCGCGCACCGACAACGGCGCCGTCTTCGAAATCACTCTGCCCCAGCCGATGCACCACCCCGCTTTGGAAGAATCCCTCGCATGAGCCGCAACCATGCCCTGTTGGCACTGGTCATCGACGACGAGCCGGCCATCCGCGATCTGCTGCGCACCACGCTCCAGGCCGAGAAGTTCGAGGTCATCGAGGCCGCTTCGGCCCGCGAGGGCGCCACACTGGCGGCCAACCGCAAGGTCGACCTCTTCCTCATCGATCTGGGCCTGGGGGATGGCGACGGGGTGGACCTGATCCGGCAGATCCGCACCTGGACCCGCCGCCCCATCATCGTGCTGTCCGCGCGCACCCAGGAAGCCCAGAAGGTTGCAGCCCTGGACATGGGGGCCGACGACTACATCAGCAAACCCTTCGGTGTCTCGGAACTGCACGCCCGCATCCGGGTGGCCCTGCGGCACCACGGGCTCTCCCGGCAGAGTGCCAATGCCGTGCTGACGATGGGCGAGGTGCAGATCGACCTGGAGCACCGGGCGGTGCGGCGCGCCGGCGAGACGGTCCATCTGACCGCGACCGAATGGCGGCTGCTGGAGGTGCTGGCACGCAACGCCGGGCGCCTGCTCACGCCTCGGCAGCTGCTGCGCGAAGTCTGGGGACCAGGCCACAGCGAGCAAGGCCACTACCTGCGCATCTACATGCGCCAGTTGCGCCTGAAGCTTGAAGCCGATCCTTCACATCCCCGTCACCTCCTGACGGAGACCGGGGTCGGCTATCGGCTCCTGCTGAGCACGCAGGCCCCCTGAACAGGGCCGCACCGCCCCCGGTGCACGGCGTGCTTTTTACGCGTCCTTTACGCGTGCGCGCCTATCCTCCCGCAGTCTCCTTGCACCGCCCCGTTGCCGAGGGCGGCTACCCATCATGAAACTCCTTCTGAGAACTGCCGCATTCATCGACGCGCTCAACAACCGCTTCGGCCATCTCGCCAGCGGCGCCCTGCTTCTGTCCTGCGTCATCAGTTGCATCAACGCCTTCGTGCGCTTCGGCTTCAGCATCAGCTCCAACGCCTGGCTGGAGATCCAGTGGTATCTGTTCGCCATGGCCGTCATGCTGGGTGCGTCGCTCGTCCTGCGCGTGAACGAACATGTGCGCGTCGATATCGTCTACGGCCTGCTGCCCACGCGTGGCAAGGTCTTCATCGACCTGCTGGGACTGGTCTGCTTTCTGCTCCCGGTCATGGCGCTGATGGCCTACCTGTCCTTTCCATTGTTCCTGCAGCAGTTCCAGACCGGCGAGATGTCGCAGAACGCCGGCGGCCTGATCCGCTGGCCCGCCACGCTCATGTTGCCGCTCGGTTTTGCCATGGTCTGCCTGCAAGGGCTCTCGGAGGTCATCAAGCGTATCGGCTGGCTGCTGCACCTGCATGAGATGAACCTGGTTTACGAAAGGCCGCTGCAATGAGCATCGAGTTGTTTCCGCCGCTGATGTTCGCCGGGCTGATCTTGGTGATGCTGATCGGCTTTCCGGTCGCCTTCTCCCTCGCCGCCCTTGGCCTGTTCTGCGGCCTCTACGCCATCGAGATGGGCTGGTTCCCGCCCAGTTTCTTCGGCAACCTGCCCCTGAACATCTTCGGCATCCTGTCCAACGAACTGCTCCTGGCGATTCCCTTCTTCACGCTGATGGGAACCATCCTGGAGAAATGCGGCCTGGCCGAAGACATGCTCGACTCCATGGGCCAGCTGTTCGGCCCGGTGCGTGGCGGATTGGGCTACTCGGTCATCCTGGTCGGCTTCATCCTGGGCGCCATCACCGGCACCGTGGCCGGCCAGGTGATTGCCATGGCGATGATCTCGCTGCCGGTCATGATGCGTTATGGCTACAACATGCGCTACGCCACCGGCGTGCTGGCCGCCTCCGGCACGATCACGCAACTGGTGCCGCCCTCGCTGGTGCTGGTCGTGATGGCCGACCAGCTGGGTCAGCCCGTGGGCGACATGTACAAGGGCGCCTGGGGCCCCTCCATCCTGCAGATTCTGCTGTTCGCCATCTACACCTTCGTCCTGAGCCGCCTGCGCCCGCACGATCTGCCCAGCGTACCCGCCGAGGCGCGCACCCTGCAAGGCTGGGCGCTGTGGCGCAAGTGCCTGCGCGGCATCGTCCCCTCGGCCATCCTGATCTTCACCGTGCTGGGCAGCATGGGCGGCCTGCCGGGCATGAGCGTGGCCGTCGCCACGCCCACGGAAGCCGGTGCCATGGGGGCGGTGGGTGCCTTCATCCTGGCGGCCCTGCACCGGCGCATTTCCTGGGAGCTGCTGCGCGACGCGATGGCCGGCACCATGCGCATCACCGCGATGGTGGTCTTCATCCTGATCGGCTCGCGCGTCTTTTCCCTCGTCTTCCAGGGGGTGGACGGCGGCGTCTGGATCGAGCACCTGCTCAGTGGCCTGCCCGGCGGACAGATCGGTTTCCTGCTGGTCGTCAACGTGTTCATCTTCTTCCTGGCGTTCTTCCTCGACTTCTTCGAGATCGCCTTCATCATCCTGCCCATGCTGGGCCCGGTGGCGCAGAAGATGGGCATCGACCTGGTCTGGTTCGGTGTCCTGCTGTGCGTGAACATGCAGACCAGCTTCATGCACCCGCCTTTCGGCTTCGCGCTGTTCTACCTGCGCGGCATTTCCGATTCGCTGTTCAAGTCCGGCGCCATCCCGCGCAAGGTCGAGTCACGCGACATCTACTTGGGCTCCATCCCATGGGTGCTACTGCAGTTGCTGCTGGTCGTGGTCGTGATCTTCGTCCCGGAGACCGTGACGGTGTTCATGGACAAGAAGGAAGCGGTGGACCTCGACCAGGTCGTCATCGAGGCGCCGGAGAGTGACGACACCACCGCGGATCCGTCCGAGCGCACCGAAGCCATCCTCGAAGAGATGCGCACACCGAGCCAATGAAGTGCTCCGCTCGTCACCGGCATCAGGCCCGTCTGTGAGAACGCCGCGGGCTTCGGTCCAGGAGGCCGGTGGCGTGTACCGCGGCCCGGCCTTCCCCTTGCTGCTGAGGGTGCTGGCCACGCTCACCGTTTCGGCGCTGGCAGTTCAAGCGGTCCGCACGGCCAGGACGCTGGATCTGTCCCGCATCTGCCCTGATCTGTGGCTGCTCTCTTTGTTGGCAGCGTCAGTCGTGTTGGGTGGTCTGCTTCACATCCTCATGGCCCACACGTCCCTGGAGGATGGTTTGCTGCGCGAGGCAGGCCTGTGGCGCCGCCAAACGGCTTTGCACGAAGCCCGGCGCATTGAATTGCTGCACCTGCCGGGGCTGGCCTGGCTGGTTGCCCCCCGTATCCGTGTGCACACCGCGCGTGGCATCCTGGTGTTCCATGCAACCCACCCCCAGCTGCTGCAGCATTGCTGGGCGTTGGCACTATCGCCAACAGGGCACGCCGTGCAGCTGGAAGACGGCTCGACCAGCCGCGGCGGCGAATCACGTTGACTGCCGCGCCGCCCCCACCGAATCGCCGCACCAAAAACAAAGCCCCGCACAAGGCGGGGCTTTTCTTTTGGCGGAGACGGAGGGATTCGAACCCTCGATGAGGCTCTACACCCCATACTCCCTTAGCAGGGGAGCACCTTCGGCCACTCGGTCACGTCTCCAAAAGGTCAGGCGGAATTATCGCACGAATCGGACCGGATCCCGGCCGCATCATGCGAATCCTCGCCAGGGAATCAGCCCTGCGGCTGGTCCAGGTCGAAGGCCTTGTGCAGCGCGCGCACGGCCAGTTCCATGTACTTCTCGTCAATCACGACCGAGGTCTTGATCTCGCTGGTGGAAATCATCTGGATGTTGATGCCCTCCTCGCTCAGGGCGCGGAACATCTTGCTGGCGATGCCCACGTGGCTGCGCATGCCGATGCCGACGATGGACACCTTGCAGACCTTGGTGTCGCCCAGCACGTCCTGGGCGCCCAGCGCCGGCAGCACCTTGTCCTTGAGCAGGTCCATGGCGCGCGCGTAGTCGTTGCGGCCGACGGTGAAGCTGAAGTCGGTCTTGCCATCCTTGCTGATGTTCTGGATGATCATGTCGACTTCGATGTTGGCCTCGGCCACCGCCCCCAGGATCTGGTAAGCGATGCCCGGCTTGTCGGGCACGCCCACCACGGAGATCTTGGCTTCGTCGCGGTTGAAGGCAATGCCGGAAACGATGGCTTGTTCCATTTTTTCGTCTTCCTCAAAGGTGATCAGGGTGCCGGACTTGGCTTCCTCGTTGATGTCGATGTCCCAGGGCGTGAAGCTGGAGAGCACGCGCAGCGGCACCTTGTACTTGCCGGCAAACTCGACCGAGCGGATCTGCAGCACCTTGGAGCCCATGGAGGCCATCTCCAGCATCTCCTCGAAGCTCACGGTGTGCAGGCGACGCGCCTCGGGCACGACGCGCGGGTCGGTGGTGTAGACGCCATCGACGTCGGTGTAGATCAGGCACTCGTCGGCCTTCATGGCCGCCGCCACGGCCACGGCCGAGGTGTCGGAGCCGCCGCGGCCCAGCGTGGTGATGTTGCCCTGCTCGTCGATGCCCTGGAAGCCGGTCACGATGACCACCTTGCCGGCAGCCAGGTCGGCACGCACGCGCTGGTCGTCGATCGACTCGATGCGGGCCTTGGTGTAGGCGCTGTTGGTCTTGATCGGCACCTGCCAGCCAGCGTAGCTGACCGACTCCATGCCCTCAGCCTGCAGCGCGATGGCCAGCAGCGCACTGGACGCTTGCTCGCCGGTCGCGGCCAGCATGTCGAGCTCGCGGTTGTAGGCCTCATTCGCCTTCGACGGCGCCAGCTCCTTGGCCAGGCCCAGCAGGCGGTTGGTTTCGCCGCTCATGGCCGAGGGCACCACCACCATCTGGTGGCCGGCGCGCGCCCATTTGGCGACGCGTTTGGCAACATTGCGGATGCGCTCGGTCGAGCCCATCGACGTGCCGCCGTATTTGTGAACGATCAGTGCCATTGGTTTAGTCAGATTGGATGCGGGACCGCACGCAACGGGCCGCCGGGATCTAGTCGGGGATGTTTCACCCCGGGCGGTGCCAGCGGGCAAAACCTAGGGATTGTACCAAGCCAGCACCACGCCTTGGCGCTCGACGAAGCCGGCACCGACCTTCAGATGGATGCGGTGGCCGCGCGTGCGGCAGGCGGCCAGCTGGTCCAGCAACTCCTGCAGCTGGGCCTGGGTCGGCACGGCCGCGGCGCCATGGTCGCGGCGCAGCCAGTGCCGCAGCACATTACCCTGCCGCATGCGCGAGAGTTGCTGCAGCAGCGCAATCTGCGGCGGCTGGCCGACACGGGCCAGGTCCTCGGTCGCCACCTCGTCCAGCAGGCGCTGCGCCTCGGCGGCGTGCGCGGCACTGCGCGCGAAGGTGTCACGGAACTGCGGGAAGGCCTCGGCCAGCGCCGGCAGCAGGCGCGCGCGGATGCGGTTGCGCGTGTAGCGCTCATCACGATTGGTCGGGTCCTCGATCCAGCCCACCCCGCGTTCGCGCAGCCAGTCACGCAACGCTGCCCCCGGCACCGCCAGCAGCGGCCGGCGGTAGCAGATGCCATCGCGTTGCCACTGCGCCGGCATGGCGCTCATACCCGCCAGACCCGCGCCGCGGCTCAGGGCCAGCAGCAGGGTTTCAACCTGGTCATCGGCCTGCTGCGCAATCGCTATGCTTTTGATAGCTGGTAGCGCAGCATCCGCCTGGGCCAGCAGCCGAAAAGATTCATAACGGGCGTTGCGTGCAGCCTCTTCCGGGCTCTGCCCCGGGGCCGGCCGGGCATCGACGTGGCGCACGCGCAGCGGCACGCCTAGCTGGGCGCAGAAGGTGCGGCAATGCTGCTCGAAGGTATCGGCGGCGGCCTGCAGGCCGTGGTGCACGTGAAAGGCCACCACCTGACCCGGCCAGCGTTCGGCGCAGGCCAGCAACAGCGCGGTGGAGTCAGCGCCGCCGCTGTAGCCGACAGCCAGCGGCAGCTCGGGCGCGAAGTCGCGCAGGGCCTGTGCCAGGGTCTGGCTCATGTGTCGGCCCCGCGCAGGTCAGAAGCCGATTTACTTGCCGCTGGTCTTGGTGTCGGTGTAGCGGCCATAGCTCTGCAGGCGCTCGTAGCGGCGCTCCAGCAGTTCCTTGACCTTGAGGTCGGCCACCTGGCGATAGGCTTCGTTCAGGGCGCGTTTGAGGAAGGCCGCCATCTGTTTGGCGTCGCGGTGCGCGCCGCCAACCGGCTCGTTGACGATCTTGTCCACCAGGTTGAGCGCCTTCAGGCGGTGGGCGGTGATGCCCAGCGCCTCGGCCGCGTCTGACGCCTTGTCGGCTGTTTTCCACAGAATGGAGGCGCAGCCCTCGGGGCTGATGACCGAATAGACCGAGTACTGCAGCATCAGCACCTGGTCGGCCACCGAGATGGCCAGCGCGCCGCCGGAGCCGCCCTCCCCGATGATGGTGGTGATGATGGGAACCTCCAGTTGCGCCATCTCGAAGATGTTGCGGCCAATGGCCTCGGACTGGCCGCGTTCCTCGGCATCGATGCCGGGGTAGGCGCCGGGCGTGTCGACGAAGGTGAACACCGGCAGCTTGAACTTCTCCGCCGTCTTCATCAGGCGCAGCGCCTTGCGATAACCCTCGGGCTTGCTCATGCCGAAGTTGCGCAGGCCGCGTTCCTTGGTGTCGCGGCCCTTCTGGTGGCCGATCACCATGCAGGCATTGCCGTTGAAGCGTGCCAGGCCGCCGACGATGCTCAGGTCATCGGCAAAGTGGCGGTCGCCATGCAGTTCGATGAAGTCGGTGAACAACTCGTTGACGTAGTCCAGTGTGTAAGGACGCTCGGGGTGGCGGGCAATCTTGGTGATCTGCCACGGCGTCAGGTTGCTGTAGACGTCCTTGGTCAGCTGCAGGCTTTTCTTGCTGAGCTGGTCGATCTCTTCGGTGATGTCCACCGCGGATTCGTTCTGCACGTAGCGCAGCTCTTCGATCTTGGCCTCGAGCTCGGCAATCGGTTGCTCGAAATCGAGAAATGTTTTCTTAGCCATCGACTAACTCCTTGTTCTTCGCGTGGGCGCCGGGTCCGCAGGCCTTCCGGCGACGGGGGCGGATCGCCACACGACTCAATATTCCACCGGCACAGGGTCGAGGGAGCGCCAAATATACCAAGTCGCCACGCTGCAATAGGGCGCCCAGGCGGCGGCCACCTCGCGCGCGTCGCTGCGGCTCACCGCCTCGCCGGAAAAGTAGTTCTTGCTGATGCCGTTGATCAGGCCCAGATCGTCCAGTGGCAGCACATTGGGCCGCATCAGGTGGAAGATCAGGAACATCTCGGCCGTCCAGCGGCCGATGCCGCGGATGTCCACCAGCTCGGCGATGATGGCCTCGTCGTCCATGCCGGCCCAGGCGGAGACCTGGAGCTGGCCATTGTCGAAGTGCAACGCCAGGTCCACGAGGTACTCGACCTTGCGCGCGCTCAAGCCGGCAGCGCGCATGTCGTCGACCTTGAGCTTGAGCACATTGGCCGGCGTCATCTTCTTCGGCAACTGGGCAAAACGCTCCCACACCGACTGCGCCGCCTTGACCGAGATCTGCTGGCCGACGATGGAACGCGCCAGCGTGGTGAAGGCGTCGCCGCGTGTCTGCAGGCAGGCGTCGCCGTGCTGCGGGATGAGGCGCTTCATCACCCGATCCTTCTTCATCAGGTGCTTGCAGGCTTCTTCCCAATAGTCCGGTGTGAAGACCTTGGGCGCCACGCTCTTGGCAGCTGCCACGTCAGGCCTTTCGCCGGCACAGTGCCGGAATCAGGGACGCGCGGCTCACTGCGCCGCCTCCCAGGTGGTGCCAGCTGCCGAGTCCTTGAGCACGATGCCCTGCGCCAGCAGCTCGTTGCGTATGCGGTCGGCCTCGGCGAAGTTCTTGGCCTTCTTGGCCTCGGCACGGGCGTGGATCAGTGTCTGGATGGCTGCGTCATCCAGCGTCGAACCGGCCTTGAGGAAGACGTCCGGGTCGTCCTGCAGCAGGCCCAGACAGCCACCGAGCGCCTTGAGCAGGCCGGCCAGCTGCGGTGAGCGTGTCTTGTTGACTTCGGTCGCCAGCTCGAACAGCACCGCCACCGCCTCCGGTGTGCCGAAGTCCTCGTCCATCGCGGCCTTGAAGCGCGCCGCGTGGGGATTCACCCAGTCGATCTCCACCGCCGCCGGCTTGACGGCCTGCAGCGCGGTGTAAAGGCGCTTGAGCGCGCCGCGCGCGTCGTCCAGATGCGCGTCGCTGTAATTCAGCGGGCTGCGGTAGTGGGCACGGATGATGAAGAAGCGCACCGTTTCCGGGTCGTACTTGGCCAGGATCTCGCGGATGGTGAAGAAGTTGCCCAGCGACTTGGACATCTTCTCGTTGTCCACGCGCACGAAGCCGTTGTGCATCCAGAACCGGGCCAGTGCCTGGCCGGTAGCGCCTTCGCTCTGGGCGATCTCGTTCTCATGGTGCGGAAACTGCAGGTCGGCACCGCCGCCGTGGATGTCGAAGCTCTCGCCCAGCATCTCGCAGCTCATGGCCGAGCATTCGATGTGCCAGCCCGGCCGGCCGGGACCGTAGGCGCTGTCCCATTTGGCCTCGGCCGGCTCGCTGGCCTTGGCCGACTTCCAGAGCACGAAATCAAGCGGGTCGTCCTTGCCGTCCAGCACCGCCACGCGCTCGCCGGCACGCAGTTCGTCCAGCGACTTGCCGGACAGCTTGCCATAGCCCGGGAACTTGCGTACCGCGTAGTTGACGTCGCCGTTGCCGGCGCGATAGGCCAGGCCCTTTTGCTCCAGCGTGCCGATGAGCTGCAACATCTGCGGCACGTAGTCGGTGGCGCGCGGCTCGTGCGTCGGGCGCTCGATGCCCAGAGCATCGGCGTCCTGGTGCAGGGCCTCGACCATGCGGTCGGTCAGCGAGCGGATGGTCTCGCCGTTGTCCAGCGCGCGCTTGATGATCTTGTCGTCGATGTCGGTGACGTTGCGCACATAGGTCACGCGGTAGCCGCTGCTTTTCAGCCAGCGCTGCACGACGTCAAACGCCACCATGGCACGGGCGTGACCGAGATGGCACAGGTCGTAGACCGTCATGCCGCACACATACATGCGGACATGACCGGGCTCAAGCGGGGTAAAGGATTCCAGAGCACGCGACAGCGTGTTGTAAATGCGCAAACTCATGAATGGTGCAATGACCAGCTACCCGCCGGGGGTAGCCGTTCGGAAACGTTGGCGGGGCTACAATCTGCCGCAGTATAAAGCCCCGTCGATTCCGCCCGACCGCCGGGCTGGCCCCCTCAAGAACTTATGA
>CALRMF020000065.1:0-11116 GCA_943369035.1 Curvibacter sp. AEP1-3 | reverse complement strand
GCGCCGTTTTGCCGATCGCGTGCTGGTGATGGAAGACGGCCATCTCGTCGAGCAGGGGCCGGTGGCCGAGGTGTTTGCCCGCCCGCAGCACCGCTACACGCAGCGACTGTTGGCGAGCCGGCCGGCACGTGACGTGCAGGAGCTGCCAGCGGATCCGACCGCGGCCCCGGTCATGCAGGCGCGCGGACTGCGCGTGAGTTATCCGACCGCCTTGCCGGGTGTACGCGGCTGGTTCCGCCGCGGCGAGTTCGTGGCGGTGCGCGGCGCGGATTTCAGCATTCCGCCCGGCCATACCCTCGGGGTGATCGGGGAGTCCGGCTCCGGCAAGTCCACCCTGGCGCTGGCCGCCCTGGGGCTGCAGCCCTTTGGGGGTGAATTGACCGTCATCGGCCAAGCCTGGAGCGGCCGACCCAAACGCGACAAGGCGCTGCGCCGGGTGGTGCAGGTGGTGTTCCAGGACCCGTTTTCCTCACTGTCGCCACGCCTGACGGTGGAGGAGATCGTGGGTGAGGGTCTGTCGGTGCATGCACCGGAACTGGACAAGGCGCAGCGGCGCGTGCGCGTGCTGCAGGCGCTGGAGGAGGTGGGCCTGAGTGAAACGCAGTTTCCGGGGCTGCTGCAGCGTTACCCACATGAGTTTTCCGGCGGCCAGCGCCAGCGGCTGGCGATAGCGCGCGCGCTGATTGTGGCGCCTCGCCTGCTGGTGCTCGACGAGCCGACCAGTGCCCTGGACGTGACCATCCAGAAGCAGGTGCTGCAACTACTGCAAGGGCTGCAGCGCGAACACGGCTTGAGTTACCTGCTGATCACCCACGACGTGGACGTGATTCGAGCCATGGCACACGAAGTGTTGGTGATGCGGGGGGGTGAAATCCTGGAAGCCGGCCCCATTTCCCAAGTCTTGGATGCGCCCGTGCATCCGTACACCCGGGCGCTGGTGCAGGCTGCAGCGTAAATCGCCTTAAAAATCAAGGCATTTAGGCCGTTTTTCGGCTACAATTTATCAATTCTCGACCAAACGGGCGGATACCAACCGCCCGTTTTTTTTGGTCGAACGCTTTTGAGGGCCGACTAGGCCCGTCATGCAGGGGCAAGCAGAGGACACGTGGCACTACAGGACATCGTCGAACAAACCGTGAGCGGGCTGGGTTATGACTTGGTGGAGATTGAACGCTCCGCCGGCGGCTTGCTGCGCGTGACGATTGATCTGCCCTGGGACCCGGCTGCCGGCGAGCAGTTCGTCAACGTGGAAGACTGCGAGAAGGTGACGCGCCAGCTGCAGTTTGCACTGGAGGTCGAGGGCATCGAGTACAAGCGCCTTGAGGTGTCGTCGCCCGGCATCGATCGTCCCTTGCGCCATGAGAAGGATTTCGAGCGTTTTGCCGGTCAGGTGATCGACATCACGCTCAAAGCCCCGATGGGCGCCGCGGCCGCCGGTCAGGTGGCGGCCAACCGCAAGAAGTTTCGCGGCGCGCTGGAGCGGGCCGAGGGTGGCCAGGGCTGGCAGATCGTCTGGAGCGACGAGCCGCCGGTGAAGCCGGGGCAGAAGGTGAGCAAGAAGCGCGCGCCGGCGCCGGTGCAGGTGCTCGGCTTCACGCTGGATGAGTTGCGCGAGGCGCGACTGGCGCCGATCGTGAATTTCAAGGGCCGCGGCAACGCGCCCGAGTAAGGTTCTATTTTTGACTTGGGGTGGGCGCACAGCGAGGCTGGCGCGCTCAATTGGACTTGGAGGGTAAAGGCATGAATCGCGAATTGTTGATGCTGGTGGAAGCCATTTCACGCGAGAAGAACGTCGAACGTGATGTGGTGTTCGGTGCGGTCGAAGCTGCGCTGGCGCAAGCCACGAAGAAGCTGTACGAGGGCGATGTGGACATCCGCGTCGCCATCGACCGCGACACCGGCAACTACGAAACCTTCCGCCGCTGGCATGTCGTGCCGGACGAGGCCGGCCTGCAGCTGCCCGACCAGGAAATCCTGCTGTTCGAAGCCAAGGAACAGATCCCCGACATCGAGGTCGACGAGTACATCGAGGAGCCGGTGGAGTCGGTGCCGATCGGCCGCATCGGTGCCATGGCGGCCAAGCAGGTCATCTTGCAGAAGATCCGCGATGCCGAGCGCGAGATGCTGCTCAACGACTTCATGTCGCGTGGTGAGAAGATCTTTGTCGGCACCGTCAAGCGCATGGACAAGGGCGACATCATCGTCGAATCCGGCCGCGTCGAAGGCCGCCTGCGTCGCGGCGAGATGATCCCGAAGGAAAACCTGCGTACCGGCGACCGCGTGCGCGCCATGATCATGGAAGTGGACCTGACGCTGCGCGGCGCACCCATCATCCTGTCGCGTTCGGCGCCGGAGTTCATGATCGAGCTGTTCCGCCAGGAAGTGCCCGAGATCGAGCAGGGCCTGCTGGAGATCAAGTCCTGCGCCCGTGACCCCGGCTCGCGCGCCAAGATCGCCGTGCTGTCGCACGACAAACGCGTCGACCCCATCGGCACCTGCGTCGGCGTGCGCGGCACCCGCGTCAACGCCGTCACCAACGAGCTCGCCGGCGAGCGCGTGGACATCGTGCTGTGGAGCGAGGATCCGGCCCAGTTCGTGATCGGCGCCCTGGCGCCGGCCAATGTGCAGTCCATCGTGGTGGACGAGGAAAAGCATGCCATGGACGTGGTGGTGGACGAGGAAAACCTCGCCATTGCCATCGGCCGCGGAGGCCAGAACGTGCGTCTGGCCTCCGACCTGACCGGTTGGAAGATCAACATCATGGACGCGGCCGAGTCGGCCCAGAAGCAGGCCGACGAGACCAGCAGCCTGCGTGCGCTGTTCATGGAAAAGCTGGATGTGGACGAAGAGATCGCCGACATCCTGATCGCCGAGGGTTTCACCAGCCTGGAAGAGGTGGCCTATGTGCCCCTGCAGGAGATGCTGGAGATCGAAGCATTCGACGAAGACACCGTTAACGAGCTGCGTGCCCGCGCCAAGGACGCGCTGCTGACCATGGAGATCGCGCGCGAAGAGAGCGTCGAGGAGGTCTCCCAGGATCTGCGCGACCTCGAAGGGTTGACCGCCGACCTGATTGCCAAGCTGGCCGAGAACGGCGTCCATACCCTGGACGACCTGGCTGATCTGGCGGTCGACGAGCTCACCGACATCACCGGCCAGTCTGCGGACGAGGCCAAAGCTTTGATCATGAAGGCGCGCGAGCATTGGTTCACCAATGACGCCGCTTCTCAAGAGTAACGGTCATGAAAGGTCCCACACGATATGTCCAGTACGACCGTCGCCGAGTTTGCTGCCGAACTCAAGAAATCCACCGATACGCTGCTTGAGCAGCTCAAGGCCGCCGGTGTGGCCAAGGCCTCTGCGGCCGACAGCCTGACCGACGCCGACAAGCACCGTCTGTTGGCCCATCTGCAGGCCAGCCACGGTACTGCTACGCCGGAACGCAAGAAGATCACGCTGGTCAAGAAGTCGACCACCGAGATCAAGCAGGCGGATGCCACCGGTAAGGCCCGCACCATCCAGGTCGAGGTCCGCAAGAAGCGCACCTTTGTGCGCCGGGACGAGGGCACAGAACTGGCCGAAGGCGCAGCCGTCGAGCCGGCGCCGGAGGTCTCTGCCGTGGCGCCGGCCGCGCCCGTGGTCGACAACGCAGAATTGCTGCGACGTGAGGAAGAAGCGCGTCGTCAGGCCGAACTGATCCGCCGCCAGGAGGAAGATCTGGCGGAGAAGCGCCGTCAGCGTGAGGAGACGGAGAAGCGCGAGCGCGAAGCGGAAGAGCGCGCTGCCAGCTACGCCGCTGCCGAGGAAGAAAAGAAGGCCAAGGCCACAACGTCCCAGGCTGAAGCCACCGCCGAGGCGGCCGAAGCTGCCGCGGCGCGTGCCGCGGCGCAGGCCGAGGCACGCGAAAAGGCAGCCGCTGCCTCCAAGGCCCAGGCCGACGAGGAGGCCGCGCGTGCCGCCGACCTCGAGGAGCGCCGCCGCAAGGCGGAAGCGGAAGCTGCGGCGATCCGTTCCATGATGGCAACGCCAGCCAAGAAGGTGCTGGTTGCCAAGAAGGAAGAGCCCAAGCCTGCGGAAGCCGCCAAGGCCGGCATGAAGGGCACGCTGCACAAGCCGGCCACCGGCAGCACGGCGGCCAAGCCGGCCGCGGGTGCCGGCACGGGCCCGAGCACGGCCGGCAAGGAAGTCAAGTCGGCCAAGCTGTCCAGCAGTTGGGCCGGCGATCCGGCGAAGAAGAAAGCCATTCCGACCCGCGGCGACAGCAGCGGCGGGGTGGGGCGTGGCAGTTGGCGCAGCGGTCCCAAGGGTCGCCGCGGCCATGACCGTGACCGCGAGGAGCAGGCCCAGGCCGCACCGGCCGAAGCGCGCGTCATCGAAGTGCACGTGCCGGAGACCATCACGGTGGCCGAGCTGGCCCACAAAATGGCGGTCAAGGCGTCCGAGGTAATCAAGCACCTGATGAAGCTGGGCCAGATGGTCACCATCAACCAGCCGCTGGATCAGGACACGGCCATGATCGTGGTCGAGGAAATGGGCCACAAGGCCATCGTGGCCGCGCTGGACGACCCGGAAGCGTTCACGGAAGAAGAAGTGCAGGCGCAGGCGGCCGAGGCTTTGCCGCGTGCCCCGGTGGTGACCGTCATGGGTCACGTCGACCACGGCAAAACCTCGCTACTGGACTACATCCGCCGCACCAAGGTGGCCGCGGGCGAAGCTGGTGGCATCACGCAGCATATCGGCGCTTACCACGTGGAAACGCCGCGCGGCATGGTGTCTTTCCTCGACACCCCGGGTCACGAGGCCTTCACGGCCATGCGTGCCCGTGGTGCCCAGGCGACCGACATCGTGATCTTGGTCTGTGCGGCCGATGATGGCGTCATGCCTCAGACCCGCGAAGCCATCAAGCACGCCAAGGCGGCCGGCGTGCCGATCGTTGTGGCCATGACCAAGGCCGACAAGCCCGAGGCCAACATCGAACGCGTGAAGAGCGAACTGGTGGCTGAAGAGGTGGTGCCGGAAGAATTCGGTGGCGATTCGCCGTTTGTTGCGGTGTCGTCCAAGACCGGCATGGGCATCGACGAACTGCTGGAGCATGTGCTGCTGCAGGCGGAAGTGCTGGAACTCAAGGCGCCGGTGGATGCCGCGGCCAAGGGCCTGGTCATCGAAGCCAAGCTGGACAAGGGCCGCGGCCCGGTGGCCACCGTGCTGGTGCAGTCCGGTACGCTCAAGACCGGCGACGTGGTGCTGGCCGGCCAGACCTATGGCCGTGTGCGTGCCATGCTGGACGAAAACGGTCGCAAGATCGACACGGCCGGCCCCTCCATTCCGGTGGAAATCCAAGGCCTGACCGAAGTGCCGCAAGCCGGTGACGAGTTCATGGTGTTGGCCGACGAGCGTCGTGCGCGCGAGATTGCCACCTACCGTGCCGGCAAGTTCCGTAACACCAAGCTGGCCAAGCAGCAGGCCGCCAAGCTGGAGAACATGTTCTCCGACATGACGGCCGGCGAGGTCAAGACCTTGCCGATCATCGTCAAGGCCGACGTGCAAGGTTCCCAGGAAGCGCTGGCAGCCTCGCTGCTCAAGCTCTCGACCGACGAGGTCAAGGTGCAGCTGGTCTATGCGGCGGTGGGCGGCATCAGCGAGTCCGACGTCAACCTGGCGATCGCCTCCAAGGCGCTGATCATTGGCTTCAACACGCGGGCCGATGCCGGCGCGCGCAAGCTGGCCGAGAGCAACGACGTGGAGATTCGTTACTACAACATCATCTACGACGCCGTGGACGAGTTGAAGGCGGCCATGTCGGGCATGCTGGCACCGGAGAAGAAGGAAGAGGTCATCGGCATGGCCGAGATCCGCACTGTGTTCGTGGCGTCCAAGATCGGTACCGTGGCCGGCTGTATGGTCACCTCGGGCCACGTCACCCGCAGCGCGCACTTCCGCCTGCTGCGCGATAACGTGGTCATCTACACCGGTGAGCTGGACTCGCTCAAGCGCATGAAGGACGATGTTCGCGAGGTCAAGGAAGGCTTCGAGTGCGGTATCAAGCTCAAGAACTACAACGACATCAAGGAAGGTGATCAGCTGGAGTTCTTCGAGGTCAAGGAAATCGCCCGTACCCTGTAAAGCTCGACCATGCCGGCCAAAAAGTCATCTGCTCCGAACCGCGGCTTCAAGGTCGCCGATCAGATCCAGCGCGATCTGACGGAGCTGATCGCGCGCGAGTTGAAGGACCCGCGCGTGGGCATGGTGACGCTGCAAGCCGTGGAGGTGACGCCCGACTATGCGCATGCCAAGGTGTTCTTCAGCGTGCTGGTGGGCGACCCGCAGCAGACGCAGGACGCCTTGAACCAGGCGGCCGGCTTCCTGCGCAACGGCCTGTTCAAGCGCCTGCACATCCACACCGTGCCGACGCTGCATTTCATCTACGACCGCACCACCGAGCGTGCCGCCGACATGAACGCCCTGATCGCCCAAGCGGTCGCCTCGCGTTCCAAGAACGAGGATTGAACATGCAAGCGCCACGCACACGGGTGCAACGGCGCCCTGTGCATGGGGTGCTGTTGCTGGACAAACCGCTCGGTCTTTCGAGCAACAACGCCTTGCAGAAAGCCAAGTGGCTGTTGCGCGCAGAGAAGGCAGGCCACACTGGCACGCTCGACCCGCTGGCCACCGGTGTGCTGCCGCTTTGCTTCGGCGCTGCCACCAAGTTCAGCCAGCTGCACCTGGACGCCGACAAGACCTACGAGACCACGGTGCGCCTGGGTGTGCGCACCAGCACGGCCGATGCTGAAGGCGAGGTCATCGAGACCCGCCCCGTGACCTGTACGCTCGGCCAGGTGGTCGAGGTGCTGGACCATTTCATGGGGCCCATCCGCCAGGTGCCGCCGATGCACAGTGCGCTGAAGAAGGACGGCAAGGCGCTTTACGAATACGCCCGCGAGGGTGAGACCGTGGAGCGCGAGGCGCGCGACGTGGTCATCCATGAACTGGAGCTGCTGGAGGCGCAATTGGAAGGTAATGCGCCGTTGCTGCGCCTGCGGGTCAATTGCAGCAAAGGCACCTACATCCGCACCTTGGGCGAGGACATCGGCCAGGCCTTGGGGTGTGGCGGCCATCTGATTGCGCTGCGCCGGGTTGCCACCGGGCCGTTCGAGGTCGGCCAGTGCGTCACGCTGGACGCGCTGGAGGCGATGGACGAAGCCCAGCGCCTGGCGCAACTCAAACCGGTCGACGTGCTGCTCGAAGGTCACGCTGCCGTCACGCTGGACGGCGACAATGCCGGCCGCTTCCTCAGCGGCATGCGCCGGCGCGGCCACTGGCACGACACCGAGCGCGCCGCCGTCTTCGGCGACGCACCTCGCACCCTGCTGGGCACCGCCCACGTCAAGGCAGGGGAACTGATACCCGGGCGCCTGTTGAGCCCGATCGAAATCCAACAAATCCTGGAAAGCCAACCATGAGCCAAAAACAGATCCGCAACATTGCCATCATTGCCCACGTTGACCACGGCAAGACCACCATGGTCGACCAGCTGCTGCGCCAGTCCGGCACCTTCGCCGAGCACGAAAAGGTGGTCGATACCGTGATGGACAACAACGCCATCGAAAAAGAGCGTGGCATCACCATCCTGGCCAAGAACTGCGCCGTGAGCTGGGAGGGCACGCACATTAACATCGTCGACACCCCTGGCCACGCCGATTTCGGCGGCGAGGTGGAGCGCGCCTTGTCCATGGTCGACGGCGTGGTGCTGCTGATCGACGCGCAGGAAGGCCCGATGCCGCAGACCCGCTTCGTGACCAAGAAGGCGCTGGCGCTGGGTCTGAAGCCGATTCTGGTCGTCAACAAGGTGGACAAGCCCGGCGCCAACCCCGACAAGGTGATCAACGCCGCTTTCGACCTGTTTGACAAGCTGGGCGCCACCGACGAGCAGCTGGATTTCCCGGTGGTCTATGCCTCCGGCATCAACGGCTGGTCGTCGCTGGAAGAGGGTGCACCGGGTGAACAGTGGGGCCCGGACATGTCGGCCCTGTTCAACACCATTCTCAAGCACGTGCCGCCGAACTCCGGCGACCCGGCTGCGCCCCTGCAGCTGCAGATCTCCGCGCTGGACTACTCCAGCTTCGTGGGACGTATTGGCGTCGGCCGCATCAGCCAGGGCACGCTCAAGCCGGGCCAGGACGTTCTGGTGATGGAAGGTCCGGACGGCAAATCCACCAAGGGGCGTGTGAACCAGGTGCTGACCTTCCAGGGCCTGGACCGCATGCAGACGCCCGTGGCCGGCCCCGGCGACATCGTGCTGATCAACGGCATTGAGGACATCGGGATTGGCGTGACGGTGACCGACCCCAACAATCCGGCGCCGCTGCCCATGCTCAAGGTCGACGAGCCGACCCTGACCATGAACTTCTGCGTCAACACCTCGCCGCTGGCCGGCCGCGAGGGCAAGTTCGTGACCAGCCGCCAGATCTGGGATCGCCTGCAGAAGGAACTGCAGTCCAACGTGGCCTTGCGCGTGCGCGAGACCGACGAGGACGGCATCTTCGAGGTGTCCGGCCGGGGCGAACTGCACCTGACCATCCTGCTGGAGAACATGCGCCGCGAAGGCTACGAACTCGCCGTGTCCAAGCCGCGCGTGGTGTACCGTGAGATCGATGGCGTGAAATGCGAGCCGATCGAACTGGTGACGGCCGACATCGAAGAAGGGCACCAGGGCGCGGTGATGCAGGCCTTGGGCGAGCGCAAGGGTGAGTTGGTGAACATGGAGCCGGACGGCCGCGGCCGCGTCCGCCTGGAATACCGCATCCCCGCGCGTGGCCTGATCGGTTTCTCCAATGAGTTTCTCAACCTGACCCGCGGTTCGGGCCTGATCTCCAACATCTTCGACAGCTACGAGCCTTACCGCGGCGAGATCGCCAGCCGCAAGAACGGCGTGCTGATTTCCATGGACGATGGCGAGATTTTCACCTATGCCCTGGGCAAGCTGGACGACCGCGGCCGCATGTTCGTGCGTGCCGGCGACCCGGTGTACGAGGGCATGATCGTCGGCATCCACAGCCGTGACAACGACCTGGTGGTCAATGCCACCCGCACCAAGCAGCTGACCAACTTCCGCGTCAGCGGCAAGGAAGACGCGATCAAGATCACGCCGCCGATCGAACTCACGCTGGAATATGGTGTCGAGTTCATCGAGGACGACGAACTGGTCGAGATCACGCCCAAGAGCATCCGTCTGCGCAAGCGCTACCTGAAGGAGCATGAGCGCAAGCGGGCTTCCAAGGAGTGACCCCCTTGATCATGTTACCCCCTGAGTCGGCCTAAGGGCCGCCTTCCCCCAAGGGGGACGACGCCAGTGGCCCGGCAAAGCCGGTTCCACGGCGTCCCGCGAAGGGGGACCGGGAGTAAGGCTACCCCTGCACATGAAACTAACGCACCGGCGCGCGGTCTGGTTGATGGTGGCGGTGACCCTGATGTGGTCCATCGCCGGCATCGTCACGCGTCAGCTGGAGGCCGCGCGCAGTTTCGAGGTGACGTTCTGGCGCAGCTTCTTCACCGCGGTGTCCTTGCTGGTAATACTGCCTCTATGGCAGGGGCCATCGACGGTCTGGCGGCAGCTTCGGCAGGCCCCGCCGGCGCTGTGGTGGTCGGGGCTGTGCTGGAGCGGCATGTTCACCTCGTTCATGCTGGCGCTGACCATGACCAGCGTGGCCGGCGTGCTGGTGATCTCGGCCCTCAATCCGCTGTTCACAGCCTTGCTGGCGCGCATTGCCCTCAAGCAGTACATCGCGCCGCACACCTGGCTGGCCATCGTGTTGGCGGCCGCAGGCATGGCCTGGATGTTCGGCGCCCAACTGGGCGGCGACAGTTGGCTTGGCCTGTTGGTGGCACTGTTCGTGCCACTGAGTGCGGCCGTCAACTGGATCGTGGTGCAGCATGCCCATGCCCAGGGCCAGGATGTGGACCTGGTCCCTTCGGTGCTGGTCGGCGGCGCCATCTCGGCGTTGGCTACATTGCCGCTGGCTCTGCCACTGCAGGCCACGGCGCATGACGTGAGCCTGCTGGCACTTCTGGGACTGGTACAGCTGGCAGTCCCCTGTACGCTGCTGGTGCTGTGCGCGCGCGTACTGAAGGCGCCTGAGATCGCGCTGCTGGGTCAGCTGGAGATCCTGTTCGGCATCCTGCTGGTCTGGGTGGGCGCTGGGGAGAAACCCGCCGCGGCGGTATTGCAGGGTGGGGCGCTTGTCTTGGGCGCGCTGCTGATGAATGAATGGCTGCTCTGGAAGAAGAAACGATGATGCAAGCAATGTCCTTTACCTGTTCTGAAGTGCAGACCGAAGTCCGTGGCGCTGTCGGCTGCATCACGCTGAACCGCGCACGCGCGCTCAATGCGCTGTCCCTGCCCATGATCCGGGCGCTGACGGCGGCTTTGACGGCATGGCGCGACGACCCGACCGTGCAGGCGGTCGCCATCCGTGGCATGGGCAAGGAAGGGCCGTTCGGCGCTTTTTGTGCCGGCGGTGACATCCGCTTCTTCCATCAGGCGATGCAGCGTGGCGATGGCGAGCTGGAGGACTTTTTTACCGAGGAATACGCGCTCAACCACCTGATCCATCACTATCCCAAGCCCTACATCGCCTTCATGGATGGCGTTGTCATGGGTGGCGGCATGGGCATTTCTCAAGGCGCACGGCTGCGCATCGTCACGGCGCGCACCAAGATGGCGATGCCCGAGACCAACATCGGCCTGTTCCCGGATGTCGGTGGCGGCTGGTTCCTGGCGCGCTGCCCGTCGCATGGCGGCGAATGGCTGGCGCTGACCAGCGAGGTGATCGGCGCGGGTGATGCGCTGGCGCTGCAACTGGCTGATGCCTGCTTTGATCCGGCTCGCCTGGAGGCAGCCTGGGAGGCGCTGACCGCGCTGCGCAGCATTGACGCCGATGCCTTGGCGGCATGGCAACAGGCCTACCGGGTGGAAGCCCCGGCCGCCACGTTGCCGTTGGACACCGTCGCACGCTGCTTTGCCCAGCCGGATGTGCTGCGCATCGTGCAAGCGCTGGAGAAGGAGCCGGGGGAGTGGGCTGCCGCGACGATAAAGGCGCTGCACACCCACTCGCCGCTG
>CALRMF020000064.1:0-11148 GCA_943369035.1 Curvibacter sp. AEP1-3 | reverse complement strand
CGTCAGGTGAGAAGTCGACGCTGCCATCGCCTTCCCAGTCGGCCGGGGCGTCGCCGGTCAGCGGCGTGGCTTCAGCCTCATTGGTGGCACTCGCGCCCATTTCGAAGGCGTCACCCGCTATTGAATTGATAGCGTATTCAGCCTCCCGCTCGCCTTCGGGCACCGGGGTGTCGGCGCGCTCCAGGCCGAACTCCTCGCGCGGCGCCTCGTCGGTGGCGAGTTCGAGAAAAGGGTTGTCGTCGAGCATCTGCTCGACTTCCTGGCTCAGCTCGAGCGTCGACAGCTGCAGCAGCCGGATCGACTGCTGCAGCTGCGGCGTGAGCGCCAGGTGTTGCGAAACCCGAAGGGACAGCCCCTGTTTCATTACATCCTGAAGTGCTCGCCGAGGTACACCCGGCGCACATCGACGTTGTCCACGATCTCGGCTGGGGTGCCCTGCGCCAGCACGTGGCCGTCGCTGATGATGTAGGCGTGGTCGCAGATGCCCAGCGTCTCGCGCACGTTGTGGTCGGTGATCAGTACGCCAATGCCGCGCGACTTCAGGAAGCTGATGATGCGCTGGATCTCGATCACCGCAATCGGGTCGATGCCGGCAAAGGGCTCGTCCAGCAGGATGAAGCGCGGCTGCGTCGCCAGGGCACGCGCGATCTCCACGCGGCGGCGCTCGCCGCCGGACAGTGCGAGCGAGGGCGAGGCGCGCAGGTGGTCCACCCGCAGGTCCTGCAGCAGGCCGGTGAGACGGCGCTCGATCTCGTCCTTGGACAGCGGCTTGCCGGCCTCGTCGTGCTGCAGTTCCAGCACGGCGCGCACGTTGTCTTCCACGTTGAGCTTGCGGAAGATCGACGCTTCCTGCGGCAGGTAGCTCAGGCCCAGACGCGCACGGCGGTGGATCGGCATGTGCTCGACCGATTCGCCGTCGATGGTGATGTCACCGGCGCTGGCACGCACCAGGCCGACGATCATGTAGAACGACGTCGTCTTGCCGGCGCCGTTGGGTCCGAGCAGCCCCACCACCTCGCCCTTGCGCACGGTGAGGGAAACGTCCTTGACCACCTCGCGGCTGCCATAGAACTTCTTCAGGTGGCGGGCTTCGAGCTTGCTGTCGGCCGTGTCCGGCCCCTGGGCCATGCCGGTGCTGTCCGGCGCCAACGCGGTGTCGCTCACTTCTTCTCCCCGCCCAGCGTGGTGGTGGCGCGCAGCGCCGGCCCGGCCTCGGGCTTGGCCGCCGGCGGGGTGTCCGGCTTGGGCGTGAGCATGGCGCGCACACGGCCGCGGCCGCCCTTGGCATCCTTGGGCGCACCGCCGTCGACGGTGAAGACGTCGGTGTTGTTGTCGTAGACGATCACGTCCCCGGTGGTCTCGTCGGCCAGCGTGGCGCCGCGCAGGCGTCGCATCTCGGCCTTCTTGATGAACTTGACGATGTCGGCACGGCCGTCGTATTCGATGGTCTCGCCTTCGCCTTCGATGTACTCGTCCACGTTGTCGCGCTTCTGGCGGAAGAAAGCGCGCTTGCCCGGTGCGGCAAACGCCACGCCGTACTGGTATCCCTCCGGGTCCTGCCGCACCTCGACGCGCGCGCCGCGGATGACGATGGTGCCCTTGGTCAGCACCACGTTGCCGGTGAAGATGCTGAGCTGCTTGAGGTCGTCGTAACGCAGCGCATCCGACTCGATGTTCATCGGCTTGTCGCGGTCGGCCTTTTCAGCCGAGGCGGCGGTGGCCAGCAAGGCGCAGGCAGCACACAACAACAGCCGGGATAGGGAATGGTTCATAAAGGCACGAATCTTGCTCTTGAGGCGTTTCCGGCATTGTAGCGGGCGGGGGGCGCATTCCTGGGCGCCATTCGAGGGGCCGGCACGCGACGGCCAAGCCCGGGACCACCCGACGCCCAAAAAACAAGAGCCCGCCGAAAGCGGGCTCTCTGTACAGCCGGTGCTCGGCCACCAGGCTCAGCGCCCGCGACGTGCCTCGCCAACCAGGTACTCCACCACCTGCAGCACGTTGTCCATGCCGCGGGCCAGAGTGCCGTCGGTGTAGAAACGGCCGGCCACGCCCATGGCGGGCACGCCTTCGACCTTGTAGGCGTTCATCAGTTGGGTGGCACGCACCGCCTTGGACGCGGTGCTGAAGGAGTTGAACTGCTCGGTGAACTTGGCCTTGTCCACGCCCTGCTGGACCACCCACTCCAGGATGGCTTCGGGCCGGTCCAGGCGCTTGCGTTCGACGTGGATGGCATAAAACACCTTGGCGTGCAGCTTCTCGACCAGGCCCATGGCCTCCAGCGTGAAGTACAGGCGCTGCTGCGGCTCGAAGTCGCTGCGGAAGGCCACCGGCGCGCGGCGCACCACCACGTCCTTCGGCACGCGCTTGGTCCAGGCCTCGAAGGTCGGCTCGAAGGTGTTGCAGTGCGGGCAGTTGTACCAGAAGAACTCCACCACCTCGATCTTGCCGGCCGGGGTCTCCACCGGGGCGGGCTTGTCCAGCGGCAGGTAGTCACGCCCGGCCTCAGGGCGCTTGCCCTGCAGTTGCGCCGGAGTGGTGGTCTGGGCCAGGGCGGGCGACAGCAGCACCGAACCGGCCACCGAACCCAGACCCAGGGAAAAATCGCGACGTTTCATCTTCAACAACTCCTAGTGAACCCGAAGTAGGAGGGGCGGCAGCGCAAAAAGTTCACCGTCCCCGGCAAGGACTCAGCGCTGCACGCGCACCAGCGCGGTCTCGTAGCCGGCGCCGTCGAGCTTGTCCTTGGTGCGCTCGGCCTCGTCACGCTTGTCGAACGGGCCCACGCGCACGCGGTAGACCATGCGGCCGGACTGCTCGCGCTCCGACACCTTGGCCTCCACACCGGCCAGCGAGAGCTTGGCGCGCTGGCCTTCGGCGTCCTCGGGCGTACGGAAAGCGCCCACCTGCACGAAGTAGCTGAACGGATCGGCCGCGCCGGCCTTGGCCTTGGCCAGGTCGCCCAGCGGATCGGCGGTGACGGCCGGCTTGCTCTCGGCCTTGCCTTCCACCTTGGCTTCGCCCTTGCCCGGCGCCGCGGCCGGTGCCGACGCCGCGGCGGCCGGTGGCTTGGCCGGGTTCTTGCCGTAGAGCGGCGCGTTCGGGTCCCAGTCCTTGTTCTTCTTCGCCTCGGCCGCATCCTGGTCGGGCGAGCGGCTGGCACCGCCCTTGTTGACGAAGGGCACCGGCACCTTGGTCACGTACACGGCCACGGCCAGGGCGGTTCCCAGTCCGACGACCACGCCGATGATGAAGCCCAGAAGGGTTCCGCCGCGTTGCTGTTTCATGCCTTGAGCCTTGTCTCTTGTCTTGAAGTGAGGAGGATGCGGGCCGGACGACTCACATCTTCTGCGGCGCGCTCACGCCGAGCACGGCCAGGCCATTGTGCAGCACCTGCGCCGTGGCGGCGACCAGCGCCAGACGCGCGCGCTTGACGGCCTCGTCGTCGACCAGGATGCGCTCGGCGTCGTAGTAGCTGTGGTAGCTGGCGGCCAGGTCGCGCAGGTAGAAGGTCACGTCGTGCGGCGCGAAATCCTGCGCCGCGGCGGTCAGCATCTCCGGGTACTTGGCCAGCTGCAGCATCAGCGCCTGCGCCGCCGGGCTGTCGAGTGCCGACAGGTCGGCGTCCTTCAGGCTGGCCACGTCGCCTCCCCACGCCGCCAGCACCGAGCAGATGCGCGCATGGGCGTACTGCACGTAGTAGACCGGGTTGTCGTTGTTCTGCGTCACCGCCAGGTCGACGTCGAAGGTGTATTCGGTGTCGGGTTTGCGGCTGAGCAGGAAGAAGCGCACCGCGTCCTTGCTCGTCCAGTCAATCAGGTCGCGCAGCGTCACGTAGCTGCCGGCGCGCTTGGAAATCTTGACCTCTTCGCCACCGCGCACCACGCGCACCATGGTGTGCAGCACGTAGTCGGGGAAACCCTGCGGAATGCCCATACCCACGCCCTGCAGGCCGGCGCGCACACGTGCGATGGTGCCGTGGTGGTCGGTGCCCTGGATGTTGACCACCTTGTGGAAGCCCCGTTCGAACTTGGTGATGTGGTAGGCCACGTCCGGCACGAAGTAGGTGTAGGTGCCGTCGCCCTTGCGCATGACGCGGTCCTTGTCGTCGCCGTACTCGGTGGTCTTGAGCCACAGCGCACCGTCGTGCTCGTAGGTCTTGCCGGCGTCGCGCAGCGTCTGCACCGCAGCGTCGACCTTGCCACTGGTGTAGAGGCTGGACTCGAGGTAGTAGTTGTCGAACTTGACCTCGAAGGCCTTGAGGTCCAGGTCCTGCTCGTGGCGCAGGTAGGCCACGGCAAAGAGGCGCATGCCATCGAGGTCGTTCACGTCGCCGCTGGCGGTGAACTCGCGGTCGTCCGACTTGACGGTCTTCTTCGCCATGAAGTCGGCCGCGATGTCGGCAATGTAGTCACCGTTGTAGGCCGCCTCCGGCCATTCGGCGTCGCCCGGCTTGAAGCCCTTGGCGCGCAGCTGCACGCTGTTGGCCAGCGTCTGGATCTGCACGCCGGCGTCGTTGTAATAGAACTCGCGGTAGACGTCCCAGCCCTGGGTGGCGTAGAGGTTGCAGATGGCGTCGCCCAGCGCCGCCTGCCGGCCATGGCCCACGTGCAGCGGGCCGGTCGGATTGGCGGAGACGAACTCCACCATCATGCGCTGGCCATTGGCGGCGCGGCCGCCAAAGCCGGCGCCCTGCGCCAGCACCTCGCGCACCACCTGCTGCTTGGCGGCGGGCTTGAGCCGAATGTTGATGAAGCCAGGACCAGCGATCTCCACCGCATCGACCCACTGCTGGTAGGCGGCGGTGGCCTGCAGCGCGGCACACAACTGCTCGGCCACCTGGCGCGGCGGCTGCTTCAGCGGCTTGGCCAGCTGCATGGCGGCCGTGGTGGCGAGGTCGCCATGGTCCGCGACCTTGGGCGATTCGTAGGCAGCCCGCGCACCGGCGCCGGGCTGGAGTTGCTCGAGCACGGCGGCCAGCGCCTGGAGCAGTTCGTTTTTGACAGACAACATGGGGCCTGATTTTACGAGGCGGCCGTCTTGCCGGCCGGTGCCCGTCGGATGGACGGCCTGTTACCGGATGTGATCCGGTTTGCGTGCGGTGCCGTTGTATGCTGGAATGCCTTGCGGGATACCCCCGGGATACACGACACCAAGAGGACACACACCATGCAGAAACTCCTGACCACCCTGACCCTCGGCCTGGCCTTGAGCGTGGGCGCCGCGCATGCCGCCGATGACAAGAAGGCCCCCACCGCCCAACAGAACCGGATGACCGTGTGCAACAAGGAAGCCGGCGAGCGCAAGGGCGACGAGCGCAAGAAGTTCATGAGCGAATGCCTGAGCGGCCAGCATGCCGAAGCTGCCGACAAGCGCACCGCCCAGCAGGAGCGCATGAAGCAGTGCAACGCAGACGCCAAGGACATGAAGGGCGATGAGCGCAAGAAGTTCATGAGTGCCTGCCTCAGCGGCAAGCCGACCGAAGCCGCCACCCAGGCCATGACGCAGCAGGAGCGCATGAAGCAGTGCAATGCGCAGGCCAAGGACAAGAAGGGCGACGAGCGCAAGAAGTTCATGAGCGAGTGCCTGAAGGCCCAGTAAGCAGCCCCCACGCTCAGCAAAAAACCCCGCGCAGCCCAGGCTGGCGGGGTTTTTTGTCGCCTGCATTCAACGCCGGGGGTCAGCCCTGCCAGAAGCCGCTCTGGCTGTAATGGTGCTTGAGGAAATCCACCCACAGGCGCACGCGCAGCGGCAGGTGCTTGCGCTGCGGGAACACGGCGTAGATGCCGTTGGGCGGCGCCGCGTAGTCTGCCAGCACCTCCACCAGACGGCCGGCCTTGATCTCGGCCTCCACCTCCCAGGTGCTGCGCCAGGCAATGCCGTAGCCGGCCAGGCACCAGTCGTGCAGCACCTGCCCGTCGGAGCAGTCCATCGGGCCGTTGGGCTTGAAGTGGATGACCTCGGTATCGTGCGGCTTCTCCGGCGCGGATGCAGCGCCCGACAGGGCGCTTTCCTCATGACGCCCCTGGGCGTTGCGCGGCACGCGAAACGCCCAGCCCCGGGTCTGCGAGGCGTCACTGGACAACACCAGACAATCAAAGCGCGCTAGGTCCTGCGGCACCTCCGGCGTGCCATGCTGCTTGAGGAACCTGGGCGTGGCCACGCACAGGCGGCGGTTGTCGGCCAGGCGCACGCTCACCAGCGAGGAGTCCGGCATGTCGCCCACGCGCACCGCACAGTCGTAGCCTTCGCCCGCGATGTCCACCACGCGGTCGCTCAGGTTGAGCGAGATCGTCACGTCGGCATGCAATTCACGGAACTTGGGCACCAGCGGCGCCACGTGGCGGCGCCCGAAACCGGCCGGCGCCGTGATGCGCAAGTGACCGCTGGCTTTCACTCCACCGGCGGAGACACTCGCTTCGGCATTGGCCACATCCGCCAGAAGGCGCTGACAATCTTCCAGAAAGGCGCTACCCTCGTGCGTGAGCGTGATACGGCGGGTGGTGCGCACCAGCAGCTTGACCCCCAGGCGCGACTCCAGCGCGTCGAGCCGGCGCCCCATGATGGCAGGCGCCACACCCTCGGCGTTGGCCGCCGCCGTGAGACTGCCCCGGGTGGCGACCGAGACAAAGGATTCCATTTGCTTGAGCTTGTCCATGGCTGGTAATTATTGCCTTAATTGGGGATAATTGGGCTGTTTTTTCAAATATTAAAACAGTTTTGGGAGTAAACCTGTCCTGCCCCGCCTCACATGTCCGCCAGCGCCGCCGCCCCCAACACCCCCATTGACGCCTCTGACGAGCAGGTCGAAGTGGGCGTCATGCACGAGCTGTGCTTGCGCAACCGCGAATCCACGGTGCTGGGGCTGCTGCCCATCCTGCTGATCGTCTGGGCGCACCTCGACGTTCACCCCTTTTCCGAGCTGCTGGCCTGGGCCGGGTACATGGCCGTCGTGCAGGTCACGCGCTTCACGCTGGCCCATCGCTACATCGTCCAGCCCGAGGCGCAGGCCGCTCGGCTGCGGCGCTGGTATGCGCTGGAGTGGCTGGGGGTGCTGGGCCTGGCGCTGGGTTGGGTCGGCGGCACCGCCCTGCTGGACACGCAGGCCATGGACCCGCTGTTCTACCTGCGCCTGATCTTCGTTGTCGGACTGATGTCGTTCCTGCTCAGCTCCACCGGCATTGCCGTGCGCATCTATGCCAGCGTGCTGACCGTGCTGGTGACAGGCACGCTGGCCATGCTCTACCTGCAGCACCCAGAATTCCCCACGCATTACCCCGTGGTGCCGGTCGGCCTGGCGGCCTACGGCGTCATGCTGCTGATCCGCAGCCGCGGCGAACACCGTCGCACGCACGATTGGGTCCGCGCACGCCTGAACCGGCAGCGGCTGCTGGCCCAGCTCAACGCCACGCTGGACGAGGAGCGCCGCACCAAGGAGCTGCTGCGCCAGCAGTCGGAGGAACTGGCGCTGCGCAACCGCGAGCTGGGTGAGCTGGCGGTGCGCGACGGCCTGACGCGCGCCCTGCGCCGCGGCCACATCGAAGCCGAGCTGCGCCGCCTGATCCAGAGCCTGCACCGCAAGCACGACGACTTCTGCGTGCTGATGCTCGACATCGACTTCTTCAAGCACGTCAACGACACCTGGGGCCACGCGGTGGGCGACGAGGTGCTGCGCCAGCTGGCGGCGCGCGCCCAGAGCGCCTTGCGCGCCGGCGACCTGTTCGGCCGCTGGGGCGGCGAAGAGTTCATCGTGCTCATGCCGGGCACCCGGCTGGCCGAGGCCGTGGAGGCGGCGCAACGCCTGCGCCTGGCCATCGCGGCGCTGGAGTTCAACGCCAACGGCGAGGCCTTCCGCATCACCATCTCCATCGGCGCGGCCCAGCTGCAGCCGCAGGAAAGCGCGGACGCCGTGGTGGGCCGGGCCGACGAGGCGCTGTACGCCGCCAAGCATGCCGGGCGGAATTGCGTGATGGCCTCACCGCTGGCCACGACGGGCGGCGCCTGACAGCCCGGCACCGCCTTGCCGCAGGCGGCGGGCGCGTCATTCCATCCTTTTCGTCGCGAATCAACGCATGTTTTGGGTATTAATGCGCGTCCAGGTATCAAATACAGTTCAGGCATGGAAAAATCCCGCGCCACTGCCGCTGCGCCCAAGGCCGTCCTGTTCGACGCCTACGGCACGCTGTTCGACGTCTACAGCGTCGGCCTGGTGGCGGAACAGCTGTTTCCCGGCCAGGGCCAGGCCTTGAGCCTGCTGTGGCGCGACAAGCAGATCGAATACACCCGCCTTGTCACCACCAGCAACCACGGCGCGCACTACCAGCCGTTCTGGCAGCTGACACAGGCCGGTCTGCGCTACGCCTGCAAGCGCCTCAAGCTCGCCCTCACGCACGAGGCCGAGCAGCAGCTGATGAACCAGTACCGGCACCTGAGCGCCTTTCCCGAGAACCGGGAGGTGCTGCAGGCCCTCAAGGCGCGCGGCATCACCACCGGCATCCTTTCCAACGGCGATCCCGAGATGCTGGGCATCGCCGTGCGCAGCGCGGGCCTGGACGGCCTGCTGGACCACGTGATCAGCGTGGACGCGGTGCGCAAGTACAAGACCCACCCCGAGGCGTATGCCCTGGGCGAGCAGGCGACCGGCCTGCGCGCCGGGCAGATCGTCTTCGTCAGCAGCAACAGCTGGGACGCACTGGCCGCCACCTGGTACGGCTACCAGACCCTGTGGGTCAACCGCTACGATCTGCCGTTCGAGGAACTGGGCACCCAGCCCAGCCGCAGCGGCAGCTCACTCAACGACGTGCTGGGCTTCTTCCCGGCCGAATGAATTTCAAACTTCAAGGAGTAAGACCATGACGCAACGCACCAAGGCCCAGCGCCTGCAAGTCGCCACCAACCTGTACCGCTTCATCGAAGACAAGGTGCTGCCGGGCACCGGCATTGCCAGCGCCGACTTCTGGAAGGGCTTCGACGCCATCGCCCACGAGCTGGGCCCGAAGAACGCCGCCCTGCTGGCCGAACGCGATCGCCTGCAGGTTGAGCTGGACGCCTGGCACAAGGCCAACCCCGGCCCGATCAAGAACATGAAGGCCTACCGCGCCTTCCTGGAAAAGATCGGCTACCTGGTGCCGGTGCCGAAAGACGTGCAGAGCGACACCGCCAACGTGGACGCCGAGCTGGCCGTGCAGGCCGGCCCGCAGCTGGTGGTGCCGATCCTGAACGCCCGCTACGCGCTGAACGCCGCCAACGCGCGCTGGGGTTCGCTGTACGACGCGCTGTATGGCACCGACGTGCTGCCGGAAACCAAGGGCGCCACCAAGGTCAGCGCCGACGGCAAGCCCTACAACCCGGTGCGCGGCGCCAAGGTGATCGAGTACGCCCGCCACGTGCTGGACCGCGTGGCCCCGCTGACCCAGGGCTCGCACCTCAACTCCACCGCCTACACCGTGGAAGGTGGCAAGCTGGTCGTCACGCTGAAGAACGGCAGCAAGGCCAAGCTGGCGGACGGCAACAAGTTCATCGGCTACCAGGGCAGCGCCGCGGCCCCGTCGGCCATCCTGCTGCGCAACAACGGCATCCACCTCGAGATCCAGATCGACCGCAGCACCCCCATCGGCAAGAGCGACGCCGCCGGCGTGAGCGACCTGCTGGTGGAAGCCGCCCTGTCCACCATCCTGGACCTGGAAGACTCCGTGGCCTGCGTCGATGCCGACGACAAGGTCACCGCCTACGACAACTGGCTGGGCATCCTGAAGGGCACGCTGACCGAAGAGGTGAGCAAGGGCGGCAAGACCTTTGTGCGCCGCCTGAACGCCGACCGCGTGTACAAGGGCGCCAACGGCGAAGAGATCAAGCTGCACGGCCGCTCGCTGCTGTTCGTGCGCAACGTCGGCCACCTGATGACCAACCCCGCCATCCTGTACGGCAACGGCAGCGAGATCCATGAAGGCATCATGGACGCCGTCATCACCACCACCATCGCGCTGCACGACCTCAAGGGCCTGACCAGCAACGGCGTGCGCAACTCGCGCACCGGCTCGATCTACATCGTCAAGCCCAAGATGCACGGCCCGGCCGAAGTGGCCTTTGCCGTGGAACTGTTCGACCGCGTGGAAAAGCTGCTGGGCCTGCCGGAGAACACCGTCAAGCTGGGCATCATGGACGAAGAGCGCCGCACCAGCGTCAACCTGAAGGCCTGTATTGCCGCCGCCAAGAGCCGCGTGGCCTTCATCAACACCGGCTTCCTGGACCGCACCGGCGACGAGATGCACACCGCCATGCACGCCGGCCCCATGCTGCGCAAGGCCGCCATGAAGAGCACCGACTGGATCAGCTCCTACGAGCAGAGCAACGTGCTGGTGGGCCTGGCCTGCGGCCTCAAGGGCCGGGCGCAGATCGGCAAGGGCATGTGGGCCATGCCCGACCTGATGGCCGCCATGATGCAGCAGAAAATCGTGCACCCCAAGGCCGGCGCCAACACTGCCTGGGTGCCTTCGCCCACCGCCGCCACGCTGCACGCGCTGCACTACCACCAGGTGAGCGTGGCCGCCATCCAGGAAGAGCTGGAGAAGCAGGCCACCGCCAAGAGCTTCAAGGCGCAGGAAGAGAAGATGCTCACCGGCCTGCTGACCATCCCCGTGGCCGTGAAGCCCAAGTGGACGGCCGAAGAGATCCAGCAGGAACTGGACAACAACGCCCAGGGCATCCTGGGCTACGTGGTGCGCTGGATCGACCAGGGCGTGGGCTGCTCCAAGGTGCCGGACATCCACAACGTGGGCCTGATGGAAGACCGCGCCACGCTGCGCATCTCCAGCCAGCACATGGCCAACTGGCTGCTGCATGGCGTGGTGACCGAAGAGCAGGTGCGCAAGACCTTCGAGCGCATGGCCGCCGTGGTGGACCAGCAGAATGCCGGCGACCCCTTCTACAAGCCGATGGCCGGCAACTTCGAAACCTCCTTCGCCTACAAGGCCGCCACCGACCTGGTGTTCAAGGGCCTGGCACAACCCAACGGCTACACCGAGCCGCTGCTGCACGCCTGGCGCCTGAAGGTGAAGGCCGCCGCCTGAACCTGAGCGCTACAGTCTTGATAGCTATCGACGCTTGACGGACAAGGCCCAGAAGCCAATTTGGCTTGGAAAAAACGGC
>CALRMF020000063.1:0-11664 GCA_943369035.1 Curvibacter sp. AEP1-3 | reverse complement strand
AGTACGCAACTTCGTGATCCCCGCCGTGCTGGTCTTGCTGGGCCTGCTGGCCTGGCAGGCCGACAACTACGTGCTGCGCTTGAGCACCACAGTGTGCATGTACGCTGCGCTGGCAACGTCGTGGAACCTGATCGGTGGTTACGCGGGCTACCCCTCGTTCGCAACGGCCGCCTTCTTCGGCCTGGGGGCCTATGTTGCTGGCGTCTTGCAGACCCATGGCCTGGCCTTCGGCTGGGCGTGGACGGCGGCGGCCTTCCTCGTGGCTTTTTTCGCCGGCCTGCTGGGCCGGGCCATCCTGCACCTGCGCGGCCACTATTTCGCCATTGCGAGCTTGGTGGTGGCCGATGTGTTGCGCGAAGTCAGCAACTCCTGGACAAGTCTCACAGGCGGTGGCATGGGGCTGAACCTGCCCCTGCTCAAGCTCGGTAACGTGAACCAGCAAGCCCAGTTCTATTTCGCTGCGATGCTTGTCCTGGCCGCGCTCGCGCTGCTGCTCTCCTGGCACGTGAACCGCTCACGTCTGGGCTGGGCGCTGCGCTGCATCGAGCAGAACGAGGACGCCGCCCTGGTCATCGGTGTCGATGCCCGCCGCGCCAAGGTGACCGCTTTTGCACTCTCGGGCTGGATCGCTGGTGCGGCCGGCGCACTCTATGCCTCGTGGGTGACCTACATCGATCCGACCGACGTGTTTGACACGCTGCTCTCCGTCAAGCCCATCATAATGGCGCTGCTCGGCGGTGTGGGCACGGTCACCGGGCCGGTCATCGGCGCCGTGGTCTACCTCGGGCTCGAGGAATTGCTCTGGCGCAATGTGCTGGAGTTCCATGCAGGCCTGCTGGGTATCCTGGTGGTGTTGCTGGTTTTGTTTCTGTCCGTCGGGCTGCATGACGCCCGTTTGCAGAGGGCTTTTGTTTGGGTGCGTTCCCGTCTGGGTCGACACGACGAGGTGAACGCATGAACGCCCTGCTCGAACTCAAAGGCGTGACGCAGCGCTTCGGCGGCATCACGGCGCTGCAACAGCTCGACTTTTCCCTGGGGCAGGGCGAGATCGTGGGCGTCATCGGCCCCAACGGCGCGGGCAAGACCACGCTGGTGAACGCCGTCACGGGCGTGAACCGCATGAGCGCGGGCGAGGTGTTTTTCGAGGGACGCTCCATCACCGGGCTGCGCCCTGACGAGATCGCCCGCCTGGGCATCGCCCGCACCTTCCAGATCGTCCAGCCTTTTCCGCGCATGAGCGTGCTTGACAACGTGGCGTCCGCCGCCCTGTTCGCCGGTGGTAGCCGCACACCGGAAGCTGCGCGCGAGCAGGCCCGTGAGTACTTGCGCTTCTGCGGTCTGGACGCCCAGGCCGGCAAGCCGGCGGCGGCCTTGACGCTGGCCGGCCGCAAGCGGCTGGAGCTGGCCAAGAGCCTGGCACTCAAGCCACGCCTGCTTTTTCTGGATGAAGTCAATGCCGGTCTCAACCCGGCCGAGGTGGAGCACGCCCTGTCGCTGATCCAACAGATTGCAGCGAGCGGCGTCACCATCGTGCTGATCGAACACCTGATGAAGGTGGTGGTCAACTCCTGCACTCGCGTGATGGTGCTGCACCAAGGGCAGCTGATTGCCAACGGTACGCCGCAGGAGGTCGTGGCCAACGAGAAAGTCATCGAGGCTTATCTGGGCCAGCGTTATGCGCGTCGCGCACAGGAGGCCGCCACATGAGTGCAGAACACAAGCCGATCCCGCCACTGCTCTCGGTATCGTCTCTGGAGGTCGCCTATGGCGACGTGCAGGTGCTCTGGGACGTGAGCCTGGACATCCGCCCAGGTGAGATCGTCTGCCTGATCGGCTCCAACGGCGCCGGCAAGACGACGCTGTTGCGCACCCTGTCGGGCCTGATGCCTGTGCAGAGCGGCACGCTGCAGTGGGGCGGTCAGGATGTCCGGGGTTGGTCTCCGTACGAGCGTGTCGCACGGGGAATCGCACATGTGCCCGAGGGGCGCCGCCTCTTTTCTGGCCTGTCCGTCTACGACAACTTGCTGCTCGGTGCCTACAGCCGCACCGATGGGCGCGCTGCCATACAGCGCGACATTGAGCGGATGTATGACTTGTTCCCCCGCCTCGTTGAGCGGCGTCGTCAGGATGCCACCACCCTCTCCGGCGGTGAGCAGCAGATGTGCGCGATTGCGCGTGGTCTCATGGCTTCGCCCAAGCTGTTGCTGATCGACGAGTTGTCTCTGGGGTTGGCACCCAAGGTCGTGGACGAGCTCGTCCAGACCCTGGGCCGCGTGCGTGACGCCGGCACCAGCCTGCTGATTGTCGAGCAGGACGTGGCCACAGCCCTGGAACTGGCCGATCGGGGTTATGTCATTGACCAGGGACGCACCGTGACCGAGGGTCTGGCGTCCGCACTGCAGAACAATCCCACGGTTCGAGCCGCCTACCTGGGGGTCTGAGGCCGGCACACCGCCCCCACTTTGAAGGACATCCAAAGCATGAGCACAACCAAACCGCAAGTCACTTATTACTTCAGCTTCATTTCGCTCTGGAGCTATGTGGGCAGCCTGCACTTCCAGGAACTGGTGGCCAAGCACGATATTGATGTTGTCTACAGACCCATCGACCTGCTGGCCGTGTTCGCCGCCGGCGGCGGCAAGCCCGTGAAGGAGCGGCCCTTGCAGCGCCAATCCTACCGCTTGGTGGAGATGCAGCGCTGGCGTGCCCATCGCAAGATTGACCTGGTGCTGCACCCAAAGTATTACCCTGCCGATCCCGCACTGGGGCACCGAATGCTGCTCGCGGCCCTACGTGAAGGACAGGAGGTGAGCGACTTTGTGCATGCGGGCTTGCGCGCAGTCTGGGCCGATGAACTCAACATTGAGGACCCCGAGACTCTGGTCGTCCTGGCCGATCGCAGTGGTTTGAAAGGGCGGGAGCTGCTTGCACAAGCCAATAACCCTGGGCTTTTTGCGCAGGCGAAAGCCTTGACGCAGGAAGCGATCGATCGGCAGCTCTTTGGTGCGCCGTTCTACTTTTACAAAGGTGAACCTTTCTGGGGGCAAGACCGCTTGGAGATGCTGGACGCAACCATTTCCGAGTCGAGGCCACCTTTTCTGCCACCGACGGTCTGAGCTTGGGCTCAACTGTTGCCCGTTGTCAATCCTGATTGCTTTTGGCAGGCCTCTGGTGCTGTCCCGTTTCTCCAGAGTTCGCACCAACTGGATTCTGGTCAATCCTCTCTCCGGCACGATGACCACACATCAATAACGAACGTCGGCAGTCGCTGCACAGCCGCCCCCACTTCTTTAGTGTCTGGTTAAGGCTGATCTGAGTCACTCGGTATCGGCGAACTGAATGGTTGCGGCCAGCATTACCGGTCATTCAACAGGTTGCGATTCTTGTGGCCGCTGTGCAACCGATAGCTGTCGGCAACAATCTTTTTGACAGAGAGAGCCCAGGAGCGGACATCCAGAAGGATGTTGGCCTTGTCACCGGAGCAATCTGTTTCGGCAGTTCAGCCGGGATTCTCAGTGTGCAGCATCTCGATATATTCTCTTGTCTATCAAAATTTGTGAATCAAGAGGAGTCTTCGTTATCCAAATTTCGCTCAGGACGAGCGTGCCCGGGGCAGCGTCAACTCGAAGCAGGTCAACACGGCGTCAGAGTGCGCCTGTACTGCACCGCCATGAGCCTGTGCGATGGACTTGACGATGGCTAGCCCCAAGCCAGCTCCGTCACCATTGCGCTGACGCGCCGGATCAACGCGGTAGAAGCGGTCGAACAGGTGCGATAGGTGCTCCGCCGCAATGGGTGGACCCGGATTTTCCACGTTTACCACGGCTACGCTGTTGCGTTCCGACAGTCGCACGGTCACGGTCTGTCCGCGCGGCGTGTAGCGAATGGCGTTGGACAGCAGATTACTCAAGGCGCGGCGCAGCATGAGCGCGTCGCCCCGTACTGGCGGGGTCGCACCGTCCAGCCGCAGGCTCACACCGCGATCCTCCGCCCAGGCCTCGAAGTAATCGAACAGGCCGCGTGTTTCGGCCGCCAGATCCACCTCGACCATTTCCAGTCGCAGCAGCGCATTGTCCGACTGCGCTAGAAACAGCATGTCACCGATCATGCGGCTCATGCGCTCGAACTCTTCTAGGTTCGAGTAGAGAATCTCGCGGTACTCCTCGATGCCGCGCGCTTGGCTCAGTGCGACCTGGGTCTCGGTCGTCAGGTTGGTGACTGGGGTGCGCAGCTCGTGCGCGATGTCGGCGGAAAAATGGCTCAGTTGCTGAAAGCTGGCCTCGATACGGGTCAGCATCGCGTTGAACGATTCGACCAGTTCGGCCAGTTCGATCGGCACGTCCGTTGGCATCAGGCGCACATGCAGATGCTCGGAGCTGATGCTATGCATGATGGCGCCAATGCGACGCAGCGGCGCATGGCCCTGGCGGACCGCCAGCCAGGCCGCCAGCAGCGCGATCACGCAGACCAGCAGGGTGGTCAGCCACAGGCTGCGCTGGAATCTGGTCATGTAGTCGAGGTGAAAATCCATGCTGCTGGCGATAATTAGCGTGTAGCTGTAGGCCCGCCTGTCTGACGCAGTCGCCAGGTGCAGCACGACGCCGTGGAACGACTGGTCCCGGAGGCGCCACAGGCGGAGCGTATCGATATCGATGCCGTTAGCCGGCGGCGTGGCGCCGGCCAGGGCTGCCAGATCGGGGCCTTCGCTAGCGTACAGGAGGCGGCCCGCCGCATCGGCGAGCTGGAAATAGACGCCGTGGTGGCCAACCACGGCACTGGCGAGGCGTTCGGTCAGATCACCGTCACCGCGTGCTTGAGCCTCGCCGAGGATGCGCTGCACCGAGGCTGCTACCACCGCCAGTTCCGAAGCGTCTTGTTCGGCGAAATGCCTTTCCAGCGAACGCACCACGATCCAGCCGAAGACGATGAACACCAGCGTGGTGGCTAGGCCGACGAAGGCCGTTACCCGCCAGGCGAGCGAGGCCGGTCGGCGTGGGGGGCGTTCAGTTCGCATCGGGCACATCAAGGGTGTAGCCCATGCCGCGCACCGTCTGGATCAGCTTGGGTTCGAAATCGTCATCGATCTTGGCGCGCAGGCGGCGGATGGCCACGTCGATCACGTTGGTGTCGCTGTCGAAATTCATGTCCCAGATCTGCGAGGCGATCAGCGAGCGCGGCAGCACCTCGCCCTGGCGGCGCACCAGCAGTTCGAGCAGCGCGAACTCCTTGTTGGTCAGGGTGATGCGTTGGCCGCCGCGCGTGGCGCGCCGGCGCGGCAGGTCCAGCACCAGGTCGGCCACCTGCAGGCGCTCGGCCTGCGCGCCCGTGCCACCGCGGCGCAGCAGGGTGCGCACGCGCGCCAGCAGCTCGACAAAGGCGAAAGGCTTGACCAGGTAGTCATCGGCGCCCAGTTCCAGACCCTTGACGCGGTCGTCCACCGCGTCGCGCGCGGTCAAAAAAAGAACAGGCATCTCCTTGCCGGCCTGACGCATAGCGCGCAACAACGCCCAGCCGTCCAGCTCGGGCAACATGATGTCGAGCACGGCCAGGTCATAGCTTTCGCCGAGGGCCAGGTGCAGGCCGTCGCGGCCGTCGCGCGCCAGATCGACCACGAAGCCAGCCTCGGTCAGGCCTTGGCGCAGGTAGTCGCCGGTCTTGGGTTCGTCTTCGACGACGAGGATCTTCATCGTCCAACTCCTGGGATATATCGTTCAGCCCCGATTGTGCGACGGCCGACCCCGGTGCGCTCCAGGGTGACAGAAATGTAATGTTCGCGTCACCCGATGGACATGCGCTCCCGCATAGAGTCCAGACAAGTTTTCTTGTTTGATACCAAAGGACTCACGCACATGAAGCATCATTCCCCACGGGTTCTGCCGTCCTCCCTGCCGCGCCGACGTTTTGTCCAGGGGCTGGCCGCCGGTGGCGTGCTGCTGGGCGCGGCGGCCTGGCCCGGACTGGGGCGCGCGCAAGAGCGGCCGGCGGCCAGCCCGGCGGCGCCCGTCCTGCGCGGCACCGAGTTCGATCTGGTGATTGCCGAATCGGCCGTCAACTTCACCGGCCGGCCGGCCGTGGCCACCACCATCAACGGCTCGCTACCCGCGCCCACGCTGCGCTGGCGCGAGGGCGAGACCGTCACCATCCGCGTGACCAACAAGCTGCGCGAGGACACCTCGATCCACTGGCACGGCATCATCCTGCCCTACCAGATGGACGGCGTGCCGGGCATCAGCTTCGCCGGCATCCCGCCGGGCCAGACCTTCACCTACCGCTTCAAGGTTGAGCAGAGCGGCACCTACTGGTACCACTCGCATTCCGGTTTCCAGGAACTGACCGGCATGTACGGCGCCATCATCATCGATCCGGCCGAAGGCGAGCCGATCAAGGCGCAACGCGACCATGTGATCCTGCTGTCGGACTGGATGGACGAAGACCCGATGAGCGTCTTCGCCCGGCTCAAGGTACACAGCGGCTACTACAACTACAACCAGCCGACCGCGCCGCAGTTCCTGCGCGACGTGGCCAACGAGGGCTGGCGCGCCGCGCTCGACAAGCGCGCCATGTGGAACCAGATGCGCATGAGCCCGACCGACCTGTCCGACCTGTCGGGCGCTGTGCTGACCTTCCTCATGAACGGCACCACGCCGGCGGGCAACTGGACCGGGCTGTTCCGGCCCGGCGAGCGCGTGCGCTTGCGCTTCATCAACGGCGCGGGCAACACCTTCTACGACGTGCGCATCCCCGGCCTCAAGCTCACCGTGGTGCAGGCCGACGGCGTCGATGTCGAGCCGGTCAGCGTCGATGAATTCCGCTTCGGCCCGGGCGAGACCTACGACGTGCTGGTCGAACCGCGCGACGAGGCCTACACCATCTTCGCGCAAACGATGGACCGCACCGGCTACGCGCGCGGCACGCTGGCCGTGCGCGCCGGCCTGAGCGCGCCGGTGCCGGCGGTCGATGCGCCGGTGTGGCTGTCCATGAGCGACATGATGGGCGCCATGGACCACGGCGCGGGCGGTCACGGCGCCAGCGGACATGGAGGTGGCGCGCACGGCGGCATGCCCATGGGCCAGGGCATGCACAGCGGTGCGCATGGGGCACACGGCGCGCACGGGCAGGCCGCCAATTCACTGGCCGTGCCCAGCACCAAGGTGCGCCACGCGCGCACCGAATACGGCCCGAGCACCGATGCGCGCGTGGACACGCCGCGCACCAACCTGGACGATCCGGGCGTGGGCCTGCGCGACAACGGCCGGCGCGTGCTGACGTTGGCCGACCTGCGCACCGTGGGCGGCCCGCTGGACGACCGCGGCCCCGAGCGCGAGATCGAGTTGCACCTGACCGGCAACATGGAGCGCTACACCTGGTCGCTCGACGGCCTGGAGTTCGGGCAATCGACACCGGTGCACATGAAGCACGGCGAGCGCGTGCGCGTGATCCTGCACAACGACACCATGATGACCCACCCCATGCACCTGCACGGCATGTGGAGCGAACTGGAAAGCCCCGACGGCACCTTCCTCTCGCGCCGCCACACCATCTCGGTGCAGCCGGCACAGCGCATCAGCTTCCTGGTCACGGCCGACGCCCTGGGCCGCTGGGCCTGGCACTGCCACCTGATGTTCCACATGGACGCGGGCATGTTCCGCGAGGTGGTGGTGGCCTGAACATGACTCCACGAAACACAAGCAACATGATGAAACACCGATTGCACACCCTCGCGCTGGCGCTCGCGCTGCTGGGCGCCACCTCGCTCCACGCCCAGACCGCCGTCGGCGACCATGGCGGGCATGCCGGCCACGCCGCTTCCGCCCCGGTGGCGGCCCCGACCGCGCCGGCGCCTGCCGCCGCCGACCACGCGGCCATGGGCAGCCCCCAGGCCCAGGGCGGCAGCGCGCCCGCCGATGCGCGCGACCCGCACGCCTATTCCGGCGGCTACCAGCTCGGCGCGGGCCAGTACGCCCTGTCCGGCACCCGACAGCTCAAGCTGGCCGACGAGCACAACTTCGGCGCCCTGCTGGTGAACCGCTTCGAGCGCGCCAACAGCAGCTATGAGAACAGTTTCTCCTATGACGCGCAGGCCTGGTTCGGGCGCGATTACGACCGCCTGGTGATCAAGGCCGAAGGCGATCTGGTCAACGGCAAGACGCTCGAAGCCCGCACCGAAGCGTTGTGGGGCCATGCCGTCGCGCCCTTCTGGGACGCACAGCTCGGCCTGCGCGCCGACAGCGGCGGCGGGCCTGAGCGGCGCTGGCTGGCCCTGGGCATGCAGGGACTGGCGCCCTACTGGTTCGAGCTGGACGCCACCGCCTACGTCGGCGAGGGCGGGCGCACCGCCTTGCGCCTGGGCGCGGAGTATGAACTGCTGCTCACGCAAAAACTGATCCTGCAGCCGCGCGTGGAATTCAATTTCTACGGCCAGGCCGACGAGGCGCGCGAAATCGGCGCCGGCCTGTCCAGCGGCACGGCCGGCTTGCGCCTGCGCTACGAGATCAACCGCCAGCTCGCGCCCTACGTCGGCGTGGAATGGAAGGGCAAGTACGGCGCCACCGCCGATCTGGCCCGCAACGAAGGCGCGCGCACCGAGGAAACCCGCTGGGTGGCCGGTCTGCGCTTCTGGTTCTGAACCCGGTTTTCTCAACCCCTACAGAAAGGCAATTTCGATATGAACAAGTTCCTCTCCCTTCTCGCGCTCGGCCTGATTCCGGCTCTGTCCTGGGCTGCCGGTGACCATGGCAGCCATAAGAGCATGCACGACCACATGGCCGGCATGCATCAAGGGGGGCACGCATCGGCTGCCGGCCGCCCGGGCGACCCTGCGAAGGTCAGCCGTACCATCGAAGTGACCATGGACGACAACATGCGTTTCAGCCCGAGTCAACTCAGCGTGAAGGCGGGCGAGACGGTGCGCTTTTTCGTCAGAAACAGCGGCAAGGTACCGCACGAACTGGTAATCGGCACGCTCAGCGAGTTGCAGGAGCATGCCGAGATGATGCGCAAGATGCCCGACATGAAGCACGCTGAGCCCAATATGGTGAATCTCGCCGCCGGCAAGCGCGGCGGCATCGTCTGGCAGTTTGCCCAGGCAGGCAACGTGGACTTTGCCTGCCTGCTGCCCGGTCACCTTGAGGCCGGCATGAAGGGTTCGATCCGGGTTGAGTGAGACGCTCCCGCCCGGCAAACATGACACGTTTGTAATGCTGCGGTCATGCAAGTGTTTGCTGCAGAAACCTATCCTGAATGCAGAGGCTGACGCGGTTGTCGGTCCAATTTGAAGAAGGAAATCATCATGTCTAGACTGATTGCAATATGCGCCGGCCTGCTGCTGGCGGGCGCCATGTCCCAGGCCGCGGCCCAGACGACGAGCGAGCACGCGCAACACCACCCGGGCGGGGCCTCGCTGCCGCAGGCCACCGCGTCCGCGCCGTCGGCGTCCGGCGGCATGGCCATGATGCCGCGCATGGAGCAGCACATGAAGACCATGCAGGAGATGCACGCCAGGATGATGGCGGCCAAGACCCCGGCCGAGCGTCAGGCTCTGATGGCCGAGCAGACGAAGATGATGCAGGATGGCATGACCATGATGCGCGCGATGGGCGGCATGCAAGGCATGGGCGATATGGGCGCGCGCATGCAGATGATGGAAAAGCGCATGGAGATGATGCAGACTATGATGCAGTCACTTGTGGACCGCATGGCGCCGCCGGCGGGCGGCAACTGAGGGGAGCGCGGCCATGTACTTCGGCGACGGTTATTTCATGGGTGGCATGCACGCCTTCTGGTGGCTGTTCTGGTTGGGTCTGATCGTCGTGCTGTGGTTCGCCGTGGGCGTGCCGCGCCGACGCAACGAGCCGCGCGAGCGCGAAACGCCGCACGAGACGCTGCGCCGGCGCCTGGCACGCGGCGAAATCACGCCCGAGGCCTACGAGCAGGCCAAGGCGCTGCTGGATCGCGATGGCCCGCCGGCGGCCTGAAGGCCCGTACAGGAGTGAACGATGGACACTTCTCCGCTTCCAAACGATCCTGCGTCCCGCAGGGCGCCCTGGTGGCGCCGCCCCGGCGGGTTGGCCCTGCTGACGGTGGTGGCCATCGCGCTGTTCTACTGGCTGCGCGAGCACTGGGGCCATGTGCTCGGGCTGGCGCCGTATCTGGTGCTGCTGGCCTGCCCGCTGATGCATCTGTTGCACGGTCATGGCCGGCACGATCATTCGCACTCACGTTCAGGTGAGCGGCCATCTCACGAGTAAAGCCATGCACCATCCGCACGCGCATCTTCAACATGACACGGGTGCCGCACCGGCGCAAGCGATGCCAGCCGACATGTCGCCCGCTGGCACTATCTACACCTGCCCCATGCACCCCGAGGTGCGGCAGGACCATCCGGGCAACTGCCCCAAGTGCGGCATGACGCTGGAACCGGTGCTGCCCGAGTTGCGGGAGGAAGACAACCCCGAACTGCGCGACTTCCAGCGCCGCTTCTGGGGCACGTTGCCGCTGACGGTGGTGGTCACGATGCTAGCTATGTTTGGGCACCGCCTGGGCTGGTTCGATATGGGCACGCAGACCTGGGTCGAGTTACTGCTGTCGCTGCCCATCGTGCTGTGGGCCGGGCAGCCCTTCTTCGTGCGCGGTTGGCAGTCGGTGGTACAGCGCAGCCCGAACATGTGGACGCTGATCGGTCTGGGAACGGGCGCGGCTTTCATCTACAGCGTGGCGGCGACGCTGGTGCCGGGGTTGTTCCCCGTCTCCTTCTTCTCCATGGGCCGAGTGGGCGTCTATTTCGAGGCGGCAGCGGTCATCATCTCGCTCACCCTGCTGGGCCAGGTGCTGGAGCTGAAGGCGCGTTCGCAGACCTCGGCCGCCATCAAGGCGCTGATGGGGTTGGCGCCCAGGACGGCGCGCCGCATCCGCGATGACGGTGCCGAGGAGGACATTCCGCTGACGCATGTGCACGTGGGCGACCGGCTGCGTGTGCGCCCGGGCGAGAAAGTGCCGGTCGACGGCGGCGTGCTCGAAGGCGCCAGCGCGGTCGACGAATCCATGTTGACCGGCGAGCCGTTGCCGGTGAGCAAGCGTGTCGGTGATGTGCTGATCGGCGCTACGCTGAACACCAGCGGCGCGCTGGTGATGCGTGCCGAGCGGGTCGGCGCGGCCACCATGCTGGCGCATATCGTGCAACTGGTGGCGCAAGCGCAGCGCTCGCGCGCGCCCATGCAGCGCCTCGCCGACGTGGTGGCGGGCTACTTCGTGGTGGCGGTGGTGGTCATCGCACTGCTGACTTTCTTCGCCTGGGGTCTGTTCGGTCCCGAGCCGCGCTGGCTGTATGGCCTGCTCAACGCGGTGGCGGTGCTCATCATCGCCTGTCCGTGTGCGCTGGGGCTGGCCACGCCCATGTCCATCATGGTGGCCACCGGGCGCGGCGCGCTGCACGGCGTGCTGTTTCGTGACGCGGCGGCGATCGAGAAACTGCGCGCCATCGACACGCTGCTGATTGACAAGACCGGTACCTTGACCGAGGGCCGTCCGGCATTCGAGCGGGCGGTCGGTGCGCCGGGTTTCAGCGAAGACGAGGTGCTGCGCCTGGCCGCCAGCCTGGACCAGGGCAGCGAACACCCGCTGGCCCAAGCCATCGTCGCGGCGGCGCGCGACCGTGGCTTGACGCTC
>CALRMF020000062.1:0-11767 GCA_943369035.1 Curvibacter sp. AEP1-3 | reverse complement strand
GGAAGCAAATTGGAAAATAAAGCGACGCCCGCAGAAAGCAGGAACTCAGCCATGCCGCAGATGCTGATCGACTACTACCGCGCCATCGAAGACAGCAGCCGCAAGATGCTGGACGCCGCCAAGGCGGAGGACTGGGATCAGGTGATGCGCTTCGAAGGGGCTTGTGCGGTCCTGATCGAGCAACTGCGCCTAAAGGCCCGTACCGAAGAAATGCTGCCCGAGCAGCGCCGCGAGAAGTCACGCATCATGCAGCGCATCCTGCTCAACGATGCGCAGATCCGTTATCTGGCCGAACCTTGGTTGACGCACTTCGAGCAGCGCTTCGGCGGCTCCCAGTTGCTGCACTGATTTGCTATCAAAAAAGTAGCTGACGGCGCTTGCTGTATGAGGCTAGGCGCTGATTAAACCTGCATGTTCATGATGTCGGTGTAGGCCTGCACCATGCGGTTACGCACATGCAGTGTGGCCTGGAAGCCGATCTGCGCTTTCTGGATCGCCACCATGGTTTCTTCCAGGCTGACTTTCGGGTTCTCCATCTGCACCTCGCGTTGCAGTTGCGAGGCCTGGTTCTGGGCCTGACTGACCGAATTCAGGGCCGACTTCAGCGCGCCCGAGAACCCCTCGCCCGACGCACCGCCCACCTGGGCGGCGCCGTTCCTGGCGGCCAGACCGGGCCGTACCGTGGTCGGCATGGTGGTAGGTGAAAGACGAAGATCCATGGTGCGTACCCAGAGGAAAAAGTGTTGGAGCGATCCTATCGGTCGGAGGGCAGGCGCACTTTTTTGAATTGCAGGGGAATTCCGGGCCTTTTCGTCCTAATGTTTTCGGGGGCAACCCGAATAATCAATGCCATCGCCGATGCAAGGCTGCATCTCACCGCACCGGAACATATGATGGCTACCGCTCCTGCAATCCCTGTGAACCCGACCCTGACCCAGCGCCTCGCGGCTATGGACCAGGGGCAGAAACTCCGCCTGGCCCTGGGGCTCGCGCTCTTCGTGGCCGTCGCCATTGCCGGACTGGTGATGGGGCGTCAGGCTGAATGGCGGGTGCTGTACGCCAACCTGAACGACAAGGACGGCGGCGCCATCATCGCCCAGCTGTCGCAGATGAACATCCCCTACAAGCATGCCGACGGTGGCAACGCCATCCTGGTGGCGGCCGACAAGGTGCACGACACCCGGCTGCGCCTGGCATCGCAGGGTCTGCCCAAAGGTTCGGTGGCCGGCTTCGAACTGATGGAAGCCAACCGCTTCGGCATGACCCAGTTCCAGGAACGGCTGACGTTCCAGCGTGGCCTGGAAGGCGAACTGACCCGCTCGATCCAGGCGTTGTCGTCGGTGCAGAGCGCCCGCGTGCACCTGGCCCTGCCCAATCAGAACGGTTTTTTCCGTGAGCAGCAGAAGCCGTCGGCATCGGTGCTGGTGAGCCTGAACGCCGGCCGTTCGCTCGACCGCAGCCAGCTCGCGGGCATCGTGCACCTAGTGGCGTCGAGCGTGCCGGAGATGAAGCCTGAGGCGGTGAGCGTGCTGGACGAGACCGGCAAGCTGCTGTCTGCCCCGGCCGACGGCATGAACGGCCTGGCCGGCGGCGCCGATGCCCAGCAGCTGCAGTATGTTCAGCAGATCGAACAGATGTACCGCCAGCGTGTGCTGGACATCCTGGAGCCGGTGGTCGGTCGCAACAACGTGAAGGCCCAGGTCACCGCAGAAGTCGATTTCTCGCAGACCGAGCAGACCTCCGAATCGCACCGTCCCAACCAGACGCCGGAGTCCGGCGCCGTGCGCAGCCAGCAGGTGGTCGAAAGCACGAACACCACCGGCAGCAGCACCCCTTCCGGCGTGCCTGGCGCCACCACCAACCAGCCCCCCGGCCCGGCCGCCGCGCCGGTGAATGGTCCGGCGCAGACCCTGGCCGCCGCGGGTGGCAACGCCTCGTCCAACGGCAGCAGCAAGCGCGAGTCCATCATCAACTACGAGGTGGACAAGACCATCAAGGTGGTACGCGCCGGTTCGGGGGCCATCAAGCGGCTGAGCGCTGCCGTGGTGATCAATCACCAGGCCGTCACCGATGCCAAGGGCAAGTCCACGGCCCAGCCCCTGACTGAGCAGCAGCTGGCGAAGATGACCGCCTTGGTGCGTGAGACAATCGGCTACAACCAGGAGCGAGGTGACTCGGTGAACCTGATGAACGCGCCCTTTGCCGAAGACAAGGTCGTCATGCCCGACGTGCCGTTCTGGCGCCAGCCGGAAGTGCAGGAGCTGTCGCGCAGCCTGGCGTGGCCGCTCGGTACCGTGCTGCTGGGCGCCCTGGTTTTGTTTGGTCTGATCCGGCCCGCCATGAAGTCTGTCCAGCGACCGGCGCCGGCCCGCCAGCAGCTGGAGGCCGTGGTCGCCGAAGAGCCCGACCGCCCGCAGCTGGCCGCACCGGAGCGCAGGGACGAGCCGGCCGTTCCCACCTCGGGTGAACTGGCCTTGGCCGACGCACGCAAGCTGACGCGCGAGAACCCGGCGGCGGTGGCCAGCATCGTCAAGACCTGGATCAATGGCGAGGCGGCGGCCTGACCGCTGACGCGGGGGTAACACGATGTCACAAGAAGACGGACTGCAAAACGCCGCCGTGCTGCTGATGTCCCTCGGTGAGGAGGAGGCAGCAGAGGTGTTCAAGCATCTGTCACCGAAAGAGGTGCAGAAGCTGGGTGAGGCCATTGCCAAGACCCGCACCATCACGCGCGAGAAGGTTGACGAGGTGGTGGAGAAGTTCACCGCCGTGGCGGCGGCGCAGAGCCTGCTGGTATCGGACTCGGGTGACTATGTGCGCTCCGTGCTGCGCCGAGCGCTGGGCGACGACAAGGCGGCGTTGCTGCTCGACCGCATCCTGCAGGGCGGCGACGTCTCCGGCATCGAGAGCCTGAAGTGGATGGACCCGCTGTCGGTGGCCGAGCTGTTGCGCAACGAGCACCCGCAGATCGTGGCCGCCATCATGGTGCACCTGGACTACGATCAGGCGGCCGACGTGCTCAAGCACCTGACCGAGCGCCAGCGCAACGAGGTCATGCTCCGCATTGCCACCATGGAAGGCATTCAGCCCACGGCCCTGAAAGACCTGAACGAAGTGCTGTTCAAGGTGCTGGCGGGTGGCGACAAGATCCGCAAGGCCTCGCTGGGTGGCGTGAAGACGGCCGCCGAGATGATCAACCTGATGGGCACGGTCATCGAAGGCACGGTGCTCGAATCCATCCGCAGCCACGACCCCGAACTGGCACAGAAGATCATGGACAAGATGTTCGTGTTCGACGACGTCATCAAGCTCGACGACAAGGCCATCCAGATGGTGCTCAAGGAAGTGGCGTCCGATTCCCTCATCGTGGCCCTCAAGGGCGCGCAGCCCGAACTCAAGGAGAAGTTCCTCTCCAACATGTCGTCGCGTGCCGCGGAAACGCTGCGCGAGGACCTGGAGTCGCGCGGCCCGATGCGCCTGTCCGAGGTCGAGGCGCAGCAGAAGGAAGTGCTCAAGATCGTGCGCCGCCTGGCGGACGAGGGCCAGATTGTCATTGGCGGTGGCGCCGATGACGCCATGATTTGAACCGTATGCGCAGCAGCTACTCACGCTTCATCCCGGGCGAAGAAATCGACGCCGTCGCCGAGTGGCGTTTCGGCTCCGTGGAGACCGCAGCCCGCCTGCTGCAGGAGCAGGAAGAGGCGCGGCTGCAGGAAGAACAATCGCAGGCACTGCTGCAGGAAGGCTATGCCAAGGGCTTTGCCGATGGCCAGGCCGAGGGGCGCGCGCAAGCACTGGGCGAGGCCCAGCAGCAGGTCCGTGCCTTCCTGGACAACCAGGGCCAGGACACGGCCCGCCAACTGGCTGCCCTCGTGGAATCGGCGCACGCGCAGCTCGATGCAGCCCAGCAGGTGGCAGCGCGCGGCATGCTGGAACTGGCCTGCGAACTGGCACGCCAGGTGCTGCGGCATGAGATCTCCGTCAACCCGAATGTGCTGCTGCCGGTGATCCGTGAGGCTCTGACGCCGCTGATCGCCGACAGCAAGAGCACCGTGATCAAGCTGCACCCGCAGGACATGGACATGCTGCAGGACGTGCTGCGGGCCGACTACCCCAACCTGCCTTTGACCTTGCTGGCGGACGATTCCATTGGCCGGGGCGGCTGCCTGATCCAGTCGGCCGGCACCCAGATCGACGGCACGTTGGAGAAGCGTTGGGCCCGTGCGGTCGGCCAGCTGGGGCTGGAGCTGCCCTGGGAGGAGACGGCCGATGAGCAATGACGCCGTCACCCAGTGGCAGTCTTTTCTCGATGCCGCGCGGCAGCGGGTCCACGCCGGTGGCAGCACGCTGGAGACCGGCGGCACGCTGACGCGCCTGACCGGAATGGTGCTGGAGGCCTCCGGCATCCGCGCGCCGGTAGGCTCCCAATGCCTGGTCAGCATGACGGCGCAGGAGCCGGTGCTGGCCGAAGTCGTGGGTTTCGCCAACGACCGTGCCTTCCTCATGCCCGCCGGTGATGTGCAGGGTCTGACCAGCGGGGCCAGTGTGGTTCCGCTGGCGCCTTACGTGCCGGTGCCGCGCCTTGGTGATGTGCCGGTCGGCAAGGATCCGCGCGCGGTGTCCGGCCTCTTGCGACTGCCACTGGGTGAAGGCTTGCTGGGACGCGTGGTTGATGCGCAGGGTGTACCGCTGGACCGCATGGGACCGCTGACGAACGTGAGCGCACGGCCGTTGGACCGCCAGCCCCTCAATGCCATGGACCGGGCGCCGGTACGCGAGCCGCTGGACACCGGCGTGCGCTCCATCAACAGTCTGTTGACGGTCGGGCGCGGCCAGCGTCTGGGCCTGTTCGCCGGCTCCGGCGTCGGCAAGAGCGTGTTGCTGGGCATGATGGCGCGCTACACCCAGGCCGACGTCATCGTGGTTGGCCTCATTGGCGAACGCGGCCGCGAAGTGAAGGAATTCATCGAGGACATCCTGGGCGAGGACGGCCGTGCCCGCTCGGTCGTGGTGGCCGCGCCGGCTGATGCCCCGCCGCTGCTGCGGCTGCAGGGTGCCAACTACGCCACTGCGGTGGCAGAGGATTTTCGCGATCGCGGCCAGCATGTGCTGCTGCTGATGGACTCGCTGACCCGCTACGCCATGGCGCAGCGCGAGATTGCCTTGGCCATCGGCGAGCCGCCGGCCACCAAAGGCTATCCGCCGTCCTGCTTTGCCAAGCTGCCGCAGCTGGTGGAGCGCAGCGGCAACGGACTCAATGGCGTGGGTTCCATCACGGCTTTCTATACCGTGCTGAGCGAGGGTGATGACCAGCAGGATCCGATTGCCGATGCCGCACGGGCCATCCTGGATGGCCACATCGTGCTGTCGCGCACCTTGGCCGAGGCTGGCCACTACCCGGCCATCGACATCAGTCAGTCGGCCTCGCGGGTCATGCACAACGTGGTCTCGCGCGAACATTTCGAGACGGCACGGCGCTTCCGCGCCCTCAATGCCCGTTACGAGAAGGGGCGCGATCTGGTGCAGATCGGTGCCTACGTGCACGGCTCCGATCCGGCTCTGGACGAAGCCATCCGCCTGCACGAGCCGATGGCCGAGTTCCTGCAGCAGGGTATGTATGACGCGGCTTCCTTTGAGGAGAGCGTGCAGCGCATGGCCGCGACGCTCGAGCGCGAGGAGGCCTTCCCATGAGCGCCGCATACGTCCGGGGTGAGCCATGTCGACACTGAGAGCCCTGGCGCTGGCCATCGATCTGGCCACCGAAAAGCGCGATGAGGCCGGGCGACAGCTGATGCAGGCCCAGCGCACCTACCAGTTTGCCCTGAACCAGTTGGGCCAGCTGCAGAGCTACGCAGCCGATTCCGAATCGCGCTGGTTGAGCGCGGCCCAGGTATCGGTCCATACCGGGGTGCTGCAGCACCACTACCAGTTCATGGACCGTCTGCGCCATGCCATCGGCCTGCAGGACGGCGTGCTGGCCGATCAGCAGCGGCAGATGGAGGCCGCGCGCCAGCGGGTGCAGGAGGCCGAGGCCCGCCTGGCCGGTTTGAAGAAGGTGATGGCGCGCAAGCAGATGGAGCAGCTCAAGACGCAGGCGCGCCGCGAACAGAAACAGATGGATGAATTCGCTGCCATGCAGCATGCCCGCAGCATGGCGCGGCTACAGAGTGGAGAGCAGTTATGAGTGTTGAACGCAGCGCAACGACGCACAGTCACAAGACCACAGCCGGTCATGCCGCACATGGTGCCAAGGGCAAGGCCTCGACGGCGGCCGACGGGGCCGCCGCAGCGACCGATTTTTCGGCGCTGCTGCAGCAACTGGGTGCCGGGGACGAGGACGCGGTTGCCGACACCCTGACCGTGGAGCCGGATTCGTCGGTCATTGCATCGGCGGCCGAAGACGGCGCGTTGCCCAAGGCCGCGTCGCAGGTGGACGCCGGCCTTCTGCTGGCACAGTCGCTGCAGGTGCAATCGCGTCAGGCGACCGAGCCGCCGGCCGACGTGAAGCCGTTGGGTGCCACAGGTGAGCTGACGGCAGCCTTGGCGGGTGCCGAGCCGGCGTCGGTGGCGCGCGCGCAGGAGCCTGCCGCGCCCACGGTGGCGGGGCGCACCATGGAGAATTTCAAGCCCGTTCTGGGCGAGGCGGTCAAGGAGGTCGTGGCGAAGGCGGTGACGGCGCGCGGCGCGCACCGTCCGGGCGCAGCGGATACGGCAGCGTCATCGACATCGACGCCGGCCACCAAGGCGGCGGTGATGCAGGTCCAGCCGCAGCAGATATTGGCGGAGCTTCAGCAGGACATCGTTAACCCCGGCCTGCAGCAGGCGGTGGCCGTCGCCGGACTTGGCGAGAACGGCTTGCGCCGGGCCGAGCGCGTGGCCGAGAAGTCGGTCTTCGCGACGGCGGGCAATGGCGACGCCGCAGCGGGACAGACCCTGAAGACCACCGGGCGGGAAGACGGTTCGTCGCCGCTGCTGGACCAGGCGGTCGTGATGACGCCGGAGGTGGCCGTGGCCGAACAGGTGAGCTTCTGGATCGGGCGTGACGTGCAGAACGCCGAACTCAAGCTGGATGGCCTGGGAGCCAGCCCGGTCGAAGTCAGCATTTCCTTGCAGGGTAACGAGGCCCAGGTGGCCTTCCGCACGGACCAGGCTGAAGCGCGGCAGGTGCTCGAAGGTGCCGTTTCCCACCTGAAGGAGCTGCTGGGCAACGAGGGATTGGTGCTTTCGGGGGTGTCGGTCGGATCTTCCGGTGCCGATGGCTCGGCCTCACAGGAGCGCCAAGCGCGTCCGAACGGCCGCACGGCTGCGGTCGCGGTGCCGCAGGCGCAGGCTGCCGAGGCCAACGTCCGCACCGGTCGCGCCTCCGGGCAGGCGGTCGACCTGTTTGTCTGATACCGGGCGGCCCGCGGAGCCACGGCGAATACCATGGTTTTTTACCGTTAATCGGGGTATTGTTGGCATGGCGCTGAACCATAATTTGAACGTAAATGGCATCCGGGCCGGCATGGTCCGTGCCGCGCCTTGTCTTTGAAGGAACTCACTGTGTCTGCCAAACCTGAAGCTGACGAAGCGGCCAAGCCCGCCAAGAGCAAGAAAATGCTGCTGATCATTCTGGCGGCCGTGCTGCTGTTGGTGCTTGGTGGTGGCGGAGGCTGGTTCTACCTGAGCAAGAAGAACGCGGATGCCGAAGACGAGGAAGAGGTGGTGACGCAGGCTGCCCCCAAGGGGCCACCAACTTACCTGCCCATGGACCACATGGTGGTGAACCTGGCCGATCCCGGTGGTGAGCGCGTGGCGCAGGTGGGCGTGACGCTGGAGCTGTCGGACATCAAGGCACCGGACCGCGTCAAACCCTATCTGCCTGCCATTCGCAGCAGCATCCTGATGCTGGTGTCCCAGCGCACGGCCGAAGAGTTGCTGCAGCGGGAAGGCAAGGAGAAACTGGCAGCCGATATCCTGGCCGAGGCTTCGCGCCACTTCGAGGACAGCAGCGCCACGGCCGGCAAGAAAAAGAAGAAAGACAAGGCGGAGGAAGCGGGCAACCCGGTGCGCGCGGTCCTGTTTTCCAACTTCATCGTGCAGTGACGACGAGACGGAACATCTGCCATGAGTGAATCCTTTCTCTCTCAGGAAGAAGTCGATGCCCTCCTGGAGGGGGTCACCGGCGAGAGTCAGAAGACTGTCGAAGAGGCTCCTGAGGCGGGTTCGGTTCGTTCCTACAACATCTCCAGCCAGGAGCGGATTGTTCGCGGCCGCATGCCGACGATGGAAATCGTCAACGAGCGGTTTGCCCGTAACCTGCGCATCGGCCTCTTCAACTTCATCCGCCGCAGCCCGGAAATTTCTGTCGGGCCGGTGCAGGTCCAGCGCTACAGCGCTTTCCTGCGCGAACTGGCGGTGCCGACCAATTTCAACATCGTGGCGATTCGTCCCCTGCGCGGCAGTGGCCTGATCGTCTGCGAGCCGACGCTGGTATTCGGGGTGATCGACACCCTGTACGGGGGCATCGGCAAGTTCCAGACCCGGATCGAGGGGCGCGACTTTTCGGCCACCGAGCAGCGCGTGATCAACCGGCTGGTGGACGTGATCACGCAGGAATACAAGAAGGCCTGGAAGGGTATCTATCCGCTGGAGCTGGATTACCAGCGCAGCGAGATGCAGCCCCAGTTTGCCAACATTGCCACGCCCAGCGAGATCGTGATCTCCACCTCCTTCCAGCTGGAGATCGGCGAGATCACCGGCTCGGTCCACTTCTGCATGCCTTATGCGACGATGGAGCCGATCCGCGACGTGCTGTACTCGTCGACCCAGGGCGACTCGATCGAGGTCGACCGCCGCTGGGTCAACGTGTTGACGCGCGAGATCCAGGCCGCCGAGGTCACCCTGGTGGCCGAACTGGCGCGTGCCGATGCGACGGTGGAACAGTTGCTCGCCATGAAGCCGGGTGACTTCATCGAGCTGGAACGACAGCCGCGTATCCAGGCCTGTGTCGACGGTGTACCGGTGTTCGAGTGCCAGTACGGCACGCACAATTCGAAGTACGCCATCCGGATCGACAAGAGTCTGCGGGGCAATGACATCAACTGGTTAGGGGAACGACATGGCGGTTGACGACAAACCGGAAGACGACGGCATGGCCGACTGGGCCGAGGCGCTGCAAGAGCAAAAGACTGCCGAGAGCGAGCCGGGCGCCGTGGAGCCCGGTGGCGTCCTGACGGGCGGGGAAGCGCCGCGGCCGTTTGCCGCCGGGGCGACTGCACCCGACGGCTCGGTCAACGACATCAACATGGTGCTGGACATCCCGGTCCAGCTGTCGGTCGAACTGGGCCGCACCAAGGTGCCGATCAAGCACATCCTCCAGCTGGGCCAGGGCTCGGTGGTGGAGTTGGATGCACTGGCTGGCGAACCGATGGACGTGCTGGTCAACGGCTACCTGATCGCACAGGGTGAAGTGGTGGTCGTGAACGACAAGTTCGGTATCCGGCTGACGGACGTGGTGACGCCGTCCGAGCGTCTGCGCCGCCTCAGCAAGGGGTAAACTGCGCGCATGACGCAGACCCTTATCTCCGTTGCCGTCTTTCTGGTTCTCCTGGCCTTGTTGCCCTTGGGAATCCGGTGGCTGCAGCGGCGTACCCCGGGCGGTGCGACGGCGTCCGGCACGGCGCGTATCGTGTCCGCCATTGCCGTCGGGCCGCAGCAGCGGGTGGTGACGGTCGAGGTCGGGCCGGAAGACGCCCGCACCTGGCTGGTGCTGGGCGTCACGGCGCAGCACATCACCTGCCTGCACGCGGCCGCCGCCGCCCCGGCAACACTGCCGGCCGTGCAACGGGCGGTACCGGCCGAGCCGGCCCAATCCTGATACGGGGCCGGCTGGTGAAATCGCATTTGACACGCACAGTCCTCTTCAGCCGCTGTGGCATGGGCCTGTTGGCCCTGCTTGCGGCACTGCTGCTGCCCTCCCTGGCCTGGGCGCAGAACAACGCGCAGCTGCCCCTGCTGGTCGGCAGTGGCGAGGGCGGAACGAGCTTTTCCGTCCCGATCCAGACGCTGATTTTCTTCACGGCACTGTCCTTCCTGCCGGCGATTCTGCTGATGATGACGGGTTTCACCCGCATCGTGATCGTACTGTCGCTGCTGCGGCAGGCCCTGGGTACCCAGTCGGCGCCGCCCAACCAGATCATCATCGGCCTGTCGCTCTTCCTGACCTTCTTCGTCATGGGGCCGACGCTGGACCGCATCTACCAGGATGCCTACCTTCCTTACACCCAGAATGCGATGACCTTCGAGGAAGCGCTGGACAAGGCGGAAGCGCCGATCCGGCAGTTCATGGTCAAGCAGACGCGCCAGTCCGACTTTGCCCTCTTTGCCAAGCTGGCCAAGCTGGGGCCGGACGCCAAGGCCCAGACGGCGCCGATGCGGGTGCTGGTGCCGGCCTTCGTGACCAGTGAACTCAAGTCCGCATTTCAGATCGGTTTCATGATCTTCATCCCGTTTCTGGTGATCGATATCGTGGTGGCCAGTGTGCTGATGTCATTGGGCATGATGATGCTGTCGCCCGTGCTGGTGGCGCTGCCGTTCAAGCTCATGCTGTTCGTGCTGGCCGATGGCTGGAACCTGCTGATCGGCTCCCTGGCCGCCAGCTTCGTGACCTGAGGAGCCAGGCATGAACGCGCAGATGGTTCTCACGCTGGGGCAGGAAGCCTTGCTGATGCTGCTGATGGTGTCGGCGCCGGTGCTCGGGGTGGTGCTGCTGGTCGGCCTGCTGGTGAGCCTGTTTCAGGCCATCACGCAGATCCATGAAGCCACGCTTGCTTTCGTGCCCAAGCTGGTGGCGGCCATGGCGGTCTTTGCCTGGGCCGGCCCGTGGATGCTGAACATGCTGGTGGAGTACATCCGACGCATGATCGAGGCCATCCCCAGCGTGGTGGCCTGAGCGGAGCGTTGCGATGATTTCGCTCAGCGAAGCCCAGCTGATGGCGTGGCTCTCGCCCATCCTGTGGCCTTTCCTGCGCGTGCTGGCCGTCTTCACGGTGGCGCCGGTGATCTCCTCACGTGCCTTTCCGGTCCGTGCGCGCATTGCCCTGGCCTTTGTGATTGCCCTGGCCGCACAGGCCAGCTTGCCGCCGCAGCCTGTCATCAACTTCAACGGCTCGGAGGCCTTGGGGGCGGTGGTGCAGCAGATCGGCATCGGCCTGGCGATCGGCTTCGTTGTGCGACTGGTGTTTGCCGCGTTCGAGCTGGCGGGCGATGTGGTCGGCTTTCAGATGGGCCTGAACTTCGCGGCGTTCTTCGATCCGGCACTCAACACCCAGTCCAGCGCCACGGCCCGCTTCTTCGGCTACATGGCTTCCTTGCTGTTCGTGGTGCTGAACGGACACCTGATGGTGTTGATGGCCGTGGTGCGCAGCTTCGAGGTGTTCCCGGTCAACCAGAACTTTCTGGAGGCGCTGCGTCTGATGAAGCTCTACAGCCTGGGCGGCGAGCTGTTTGCCAGCGGATTCTGGATTGCCTTGCCCATGCTGGGCATGCTGATGTTTACCAATCTGGCGCTGGGCATCATTTCCCGGGTGGCGCCGCAGATGAACATCTTTGCGGTGGGTTTTCCCATCACCTTGACCGTCGGCCTGGTCGGCATGGCGATCACGTTGCCGATGCTGGACCGGCCTTTCACGGCGCTGATGGAACGCGCCATCGACATCTTCACCGGTCGATAGGCGTTCAGACCAGGCCGTTGCGGATGGCGTAGACCGTCAGTTCGGCGTTGTTC
>CALRMF020000061.1:0-11854 GCA_943369035.1 Curvibacter sp. AEP1-3 | reverse complement strand
CTGGTGACCTCCGGTCCCGGTGTGACCAATGCCATCACCGGCATTGCCACGGCCTACATGGACAGCATCCCGATGGTGATCGTGACCGGTCAGGTGCCGACCGCGGCCATCGGCCTGGACGCCTTCCAGGAGTGCGATACCGTGGGCATCACACGTCCCATCGTCAAGCACAACTTCCTCGTCAAGGACGCGCGCGATCTCGCGATGACGATGAAGAAGGCCTTCCACATCGCCCGCAGCGGCCGTCCCGGCCCGGTGGTGGTGGACATTCCAAAGGATGTCTCGTTCAAGAAGGTGCCCTATGCGGGCTACCCGGAATCAGTTGAGATGCGCTCCTACAACCCGGTGCGCAAGGGCCACGCGGGCCAGATCCGCAAGGCACTGCAACTGCTGCTGACTGCCAAGCGACCCTACATCTACACGGGGGGTGGTGTGTTGCTGGGTAATGCCACGGCTGAACTGCGTACCCTGGTGGACATGTTGGGCTATCCGGTGACCAACACCCTGATGGGGCTGGGGGCCTACCCGGCGACCGACCCCAAGTTCCTGGGCATGTTGGGCATGCATGGCACGATCGAGGCCAACAACGCCATGCAGAACTGCGATGTGCTGCTGGCGGTGGGCGCGCGCTTCGACGACCGGGTGATCGGCAATCCCAAGCACTTTGCGCAGAACGAGCGCAAGATCATTCACATCGACATCGATCCGTCGAGTATCTCCAAGCGCGTCAAGGTCGACATCCCGATCGTCGGCGACGTCAAGGATGTGCTGTCCGAGATGATCGCCATGATCAAGGAGAGTGCAGTCAAGCCGGATGCCACGGCACTCGGCGGATGGTGGGAAGCGATCGAAGGTTGGCGCAAGCGCGACTGCCTGAAGTACGACCGCGGCAACAAGGACGTGATCAAGCCTCAGTACGTGATCGAAACTCTGTGGAACATGACACGTGATGTCGACACCTACATCACGTCGGACGTCGGCCAGCACCAGATGTGGGCGGCGCAGTTCTACAAGTTCAACGAGCCGCGGCGCTGGATCAACTCCGGTGGCCTGGGCACCATGGGTGTGGGCATTCCCTATGCCATGGGCATCAAGTTGGCCAAGCCGGAAAGCGAGGTCTACTGTGTGACAGGCGAAGGTTCGGTGCAGATGTGCATCCAGGAGCTGTCGACCTGTCTGCAGTACAACACGCCGATCAAGATCCTGTCGCTGAACAACCGCTACCTGGGCATGGTGCGCCAGTGGCAGGAGATCGAGTACTCCGGCCGCTACAGCCACAGCTACATGGATGCGCTGCCCAATTTCGTGAAGCTGGCCGAGGCCTATGGGCATGTCGGCATGCTGATCGAGCGGCCGCAGGACGTGGAGCCGGCCTTGCGCGAGGCGCGCAAGCTCAAGGACCGCACGGTCTTCATGGACTTCCGAACCGACCCCACCGAGAACGTGTTTCCGATGGTGCAGGCCGGTAAGGGCATCACTGAAATGTTGTTGGGGTCCGAAGACCTGTAAGGGTCGTCGATCCCGTTCCATCAACCCTAAGACGAATCTATTGACCGCCGAGCCGGATGGTTACCGCCATCCGGGGAGGGCGGCGAAAGCGCAAGCTTGTCGCATAGTCGAAAAGAGGAATCCAATCATGAAACACATCATTGCCGTTCTGATCGAGAACGAAGCCGGCGCGCTGTCACGCGTGGTGGGTCTGTTCTCGGCCCGTGGCTACAACATCGAATCCCTGACCGTGGCGCCCACCGAGGACCCGAGCCTCTCGCGCATGACCATCCAGACCGCCGGTTCCGACGATGTGATCGAGCAGATCACCAAGCACCTGAACCGTCTCATTGAGGTGGTCAAGGTGGTGGACCTGACCGAAGGCGCCTACATCGAGCGCGAGCTCATGATGGTCAAGGTGCGCGCCGTGGGCAAGGAGCGCGAAGAGATGAAGCGCATGGCCGACATCTTCCGTGGTCGTATCATCGACGTCACAGACAAGAGCTACACCATCGAACTGACCGGCGACCATGCCAAGAACGATGCGTTCCTGGAAGCGATCGATCGCAGCGCCATTCTCGAAACCGTACGCACCGGCAGCAGTGGCATCGGCCGCGGCGAGCGCGTGCTGCGCGTCTGACAGACCAACCAAGTTTTACCAAGGAGAAAGAAGTGAAAGTTTTCTACGACAAAGACTGTGATCTGAGCCTGATCAAGGGCAAGACCGTTGCCATCATCGGCTATGGCAGCCAGGGTCACGCGCACGCCCAGAACCTGAACGACAGCGGCGTGAAGGTCGTGGTCGGCCTGCGCAAGGGCGGTGCCTCGTGGGACAAGGTCGGCAAGGCCGGTCTGACCGTGATGGAAGTCAACGACGCAGTCAAGGCGGCCGACGTGGTCATGATCCTGCTGCCGGACGAGCAGATCGCCGAGGTCTACAAGAACAACGTCGAGCCGAACATCAAGCAAGGCGCCTCGCTGGCCTTCGCCCATGGCTTCAACGTGCACTACAACCAGGTCGTGCCGCGTGCCGATCTGGACGTCTGGATGGTGGCGCCCAAGGCTCCCGGCCACACCGTGCGCTCTACCTACGCGCAGGGCGGCGGCGTGCCCCACCTGGTGGCGGTGCACCAGGACAAGAGCGGCAAGGCCCGTGACCTGGCCCTGTCCTACGCCATGGCCAATGGTGGCGGCAAGGCCGGCATCATCGAGACCAACTTCAAGGAGGAGACCGAGACCGACCTGTTCGGCGAGCAGGCCGTGCTGTGCGGCGGCGCCGTCGAGCTGATCAAGATGGGTTACGAGACCCTGGTGGAAGCCGGCTATGCGCCGGAGATGGCCTACTTCGAGTGCCTGCACGAGCTCAAGCTGATCGTGGACCTGATCTACGAAGGTGGCATTGCCAACATGAACTACTCGATCTCCAACAATGCGGAGTTCGGCGAGTACGTGACCGGCCCCGAGGTCATCAACGAGCAGTCTCGCGCTGCCATGCGCAATGCCCTCAAGCGCATCCAGAACGGTGACTACGCCAAGATGTTCATCCAGGAAGGTCGCCTGAACTACCCGAGCATGACGGCCCGCCGTCGCAACACTGCTGACCACAGCATCGAGAAGGTGGGCGGCCAGCTGCGCGCCATGATGCCCTGGATCGCCAAGAACAAGCTGGTGGACCAGAGCCGCAACTGAGCCCCGCAGCATGTTCATAACAAAGGCCACTTCGGTGGCCTTTGTTTTTGGGCAGATGCTGGCGGCTGACTTACACTTGTGCACTATGGATGACTACAACTCTGTCGTTTCCCGGGCGATGCCCGCTGTGACGATTTCCGGCAACCTGCCGATGCAGGTGGGAGCGTGACCATGCACGACGGTGACGAGACCTTGACCGAGGGCGACGTGGTGATGGTGCGCAAGCGCCGCAAGGGCATCTACATCCTGCCCAACCTGTTCACGCTGGCGGCGCTGTTTGGTGGTTTCTATGCCATCGTCATGGCCATGAACGGCCGTTTCGACATGGCAGCCATCGGCGTCTTCTGTGCCATGGTGCTTGACAGCCTGGACGGTCGGGTGGCACGCATGACCAACACCCAGAGCGCCTTCGGCGAGCAGATGGATTCGCTGTCGGACATGGTGTCCTTCGGCGCTGCACCGGCGCTGATCGCCTACGAGTGGGCGCTCAAGGGCCTGGGTCGTTGGGGTTGGATCGCCGCGTTTGTCTACTGTGCTTGTGCAGCGCTGCGGCTGGCGCGCTTCAATGTCAATACCGCCGTGGTCGACAAGCGCTATTTCCAGGGCTTGCCGTCGCCTGCGGCAGCGGCCCTGGTCACGGGCTTCATCTGGATCATGACGGAACTGGAGGTTGCCGGCCCGTCGGTGGCGTGGCCCATGTTTGCCCTGGCTCTGTACGCCGGTCTGACCATGGTCAGCAATGTGCCGTTCTACAGCTTCAAGGACATCCAGATGAAGAAGAGCGTCCCGTTCGCGGTGATCGTTCTGATTGCGCTGGCCATCGCGGTGATCAACATCCACCCGCCGGTGGTCCTGTTCGGCGTTTTTGTGATCTACGGTCTGAGCGGTTATGCAGTCTATGGCTGGCGCAAGGCCAAGGGCAAGCACACCAGCGTCATCAGCACCTCGACCGATGAGCCGGACGAGCGCGGACTGCACCAGTAATCGGATTCATAGAAGAAGTCTATCTTCGGCGGATGAGAATGTGTTACATTGAAATCATGAAATCGCTCTCGCTAGTGCTACTGCTGCTACGCCAACACGGGCGGAATCAGTAGCGCGCGCGCAGTTTCCCACAAGGCCCGTATGCACCTGCAGCGGGCCTTTTGTTTTATACATTCTCATTGTTGAGCTGCAGGAACCCCAGGAGAACGAGATGGCTGACAAACTGATCATTTTCGATACCACCTTGCGTGATGGCGAGCAGTCGCCGGGCGCATCCATGACCAAGGACGAGAAGCTGCGCATTGCCCGACAGTTGGAGCGCCTGAAGGTCGATGTGATCGAGGCTGGTTTTGCCGCGAGCTCCAACGGTGATTTCGAGGCCGTGCAGACCATCGCCAACGCCATCAAGGATTCGACGGTCTGTTCGCTCTCCCGTGCCAATGACCGTGACATCGCCCGGGCCGCGGAAGCCCTCAAGGGGGCCAACAGCGCGCGCATCCACACCTTCATCGCCACCTCGCCGCTGCACATGGAGAAGAAGCTGCGCATGACGCCGGAGCAGGTGCTGGAGCAGGCCAAACTGGCGGTGCGCTTTGCCCGCAACCAGGTGGCCGACGTAGAGTTCAGTCCCGAAGACGGGTATCGCAGCGAGATCGACTTCCTCTGCCGTGTGCTGGAGGCCGTCATCAAGGAAGGGGCGACGACGCTGAACATTCCGGATACCGTGGGTTATGCCGTGCCGGAGCTGTATGGCAATTTCATCAAGACGCTGCGTGAGCGCATCCCCAATTCGGACAAGGCGATCTGGTCGGTGCATTGCCACAACGACCTCGGCATGGCGGTGGCCAACTCGCTGGCTGGCGTGAAGATCGGTGGTGCACGTCAGGTGGAGTGCACGATCAACGGTCTGGGCGAGCGCGCTGGTAACTGCAGCCTGGAAGAGGTGGTGATGGCCGTCAAGACGCGGCGCGACTACTTCGGCCTGGACGTTGGCATCGACACCAAGCACATCGTGGCGGCCAGCCGCATGGTCAGCCAGACGACGGGCTTCGTGGTGCAGCCCAACAAGGCCGTGGTGGGGGCGAACGCTTTTGCCCATGCTTCCGGCATCCACCAGGACGGCGTTCTCAAGGCGCGCGACACCTACGAGATCATGCGCGCCGAGGACGTGGGCTGGTCGGCTAACAAGATCGTGCTGGGCAAGCTCAGTGGCCGCAATGCCTTCAAGCAGCGTTTGCAGGAGTTGGGCGTGGCGCTGGACAGCGAGACCGAACTCAATACGGCCTTTGCGAAGTTCAAGGAGTTGGCTGACCGTAAGAGTGAGATCTTTGATGAAGACATCCTGGCGCTGGTCAGCGACGAGAGCGTGACCAGCGAGAAGGAACAGTACGGCTTCGTCTCCCTGGCGCAGCACAGCGAGACCGGTGAGCGTCCGCACGCGGCCGTCGTGTTCACGGTCGATGGCAAGGAAGTCAAAGGCGAATCCGATGGCAACGGGCCGGTGGATGCCTCCCTCAAGGCTATCGAGGCCCATGTGAAAAGCGGGGCGGAAATGGTGCTTTATTCGGTCAATGCGATCAGCGGATCGACCGAAAGTCAGGGGGAGGTCACGGTGCGACTGCAAAACAGCGGGCGGGTGGTCAACGGTGTGGGGGCCGACCCGGACATCGTGGTTGCTTCCGCCAAGGCTTATCTGAGTGCGCTCAACAAGTTGCAGAGCAAAGCTGACAGAGTGGCTGCACAAGGCTAGAAAAAGCCGACCTTCGCAGGCAATTGTTTAGAAATATCGCGCAAGTGCTTGATCTTGCGCGATATTTTTTGTATAAATCGGCTGCAACGACTACGTCCGGAGAAGAAGGCATGCAGATTCAAAAAATGGCAACAGTTCGGGTGAGCTTTTTGAATCGTTTACTGACAGGTTTGTGCGCTTCCGCGTTGCTGGCGGTCTTCGCCATGGGCGACGTACAGGCCGCGTCACGAGGGGCAGACGGCAAGCCTAGTGTCAAGCGCAAGGTCTCCAAGACGATCTACACCGCCAAGCGCAAGCCCGCTCCGCAGCGCATCATCCCGACCAAGCCTTCCTTCGGTCAACTGGCCGGCCTGCACCACGTCGATGATGCGCTCGACCTCAAGTCCAGTGTGGCTTTTGTGGTGGACCAGGACACCAACGAAGTGCTGTTCAGCAAGAACGAACAGGCGGTGCTGCCGATCGCGTCGCTGACCAAGCTCATGACCGGGCTGATCATCAGCGAAGCCAAGTTGCCGATGGACGAGATGATCACCATCACCCAAGATGATGTCGACACGGAAAAGGGCAGCTCCTCGCGCCTGCGCGTCGGCACCTCGCTGAGCCGCGCCGAGATGCTGCATCTTGCGCTCATGTCGAGCGAAAACCGGGCTGCCAACGCGCTCGGTCGCACTTACCCCGGTGGTCTGCAGGCCTTCGTCAACCTGATGAACGCCAAGGCGCGCCTGCTCGGCATGAACGACACCCGCTATGTCGAGCCGACCGGTCTGTCGAGCAAGAACCAGTCAAGCGCCAAGGATTTGGCGCGACTCGTCGACGTCGCCTCGGAAGATCCTCTGCTGCGCGAGTACTCCACGTCACCTGGCTACCAAGTGGCCGTCGGACGCCAAGTACTGCAGTACAACAACACCAACCGTCTGGTGAAGAACCCGACCTGGGAGATCGGTCTGCAGAAGACCGGCTACATTTCCGAGGCGGGCCAGTGCCTGGTGATGCAGGCCAGGGTGGCAGGCCGCAAACTCATCATGGTTTTTCTGGATTCGGCTGGCAAACTCAGCCGGCTGGGCGATGCCGAGCGCGTACGGCGATGGGTGGAGTCCATCCCGGCCAAGCACCAGGGCCCGGTCACCAGTCTGCCGCCCGGTGAATTGCTGGCGCTCAACTGAGGCCGGTTACCCGACAGCAAAACGCCCCTCGTGAGGGGCGTTTTTGTTTCTGGGCCGCGTGACGAGAGTTACAACGGCCGGCTGCTGCCGGGCTGGTAGCCCAGGGTGCGCGAAATTTCGTTCGCCACCGCTTGCAGCTTGGGCAACCACTCTTCATCGAGCCGCCCGGTGGGGGCCGAGATGGACAGGCCGGCCACCAGCTTGCCCTGGTCGTCGTAGATACCGGCCGCCATGCAGCGCACGCCCAGTTCCAGTTCCTCGTCATCACGCGCCACGCCGTACTGGCGAACCTTGGAGAGCTCGCGCTCCAGCACCGGCAACTGGGTGATGCTGTTCTTGGTGTGGCCGGCCAAGCCGGTGCGCGTGGCATAGGCACGCACGCGTTGCGGGTCGTCGGCTGCCAAGAACAGCTTGCCGACCGAGGTCAGGTGCAAGGGCGCATGGCCGCCGATGGCACGCACCACTTGCATGCCGGAGCGTTCGCTGTAAGCCCGCTCCACATAGACGATCTCGTCGCCCTGGCGTACGCTCAGGTTGACCGGCTGGTGAATCTGTTTGTGCAGTTCGCGCATGGGGGCCATGGCGGCGTCGCGCACGTTCAGTCGGCCCTTGACGAGGTTGCCCAACTCTAGGAGGCGCATGCCCAGGCGGTAGGTGCCGGGTTGCGGCCGGTCGACGAAGCGCCCGATGGCCAGGTCATTCAGGATGCGATGGGCGGTCGAGGGATGCAGTCCGGTCTTCTCGCTGATTTCCTTGAGCGTCACGGCTTCTTCCCTCGAGGCCAGCACGTCCATCAAGCTGAACATGCGCTCAATCACCTGCACCGTCGGGGTGGCGCCAATATCGGGATCTATTTTTTTCATGAACTACTCCTGAACCGACTTGATTTTACTTCGTGAAATCCGCTTTTCCTCAGAGGGCGGACCCACCGGCGGTTCATGCGTTCGGATTGGGTTGCCAGCGGCCGTCGATCAGCACCTCATTGGGCGCAAACCGGGCCTTGTAGTTCATCTTCGGACTGGCCTGGATCCAGTAGCCCAGATAGACATGCGGCAGGCCCAGGCTGCGGGCCTGCTCAATCTGCCACAGCACGTTATAGGTCCCGTAGCTGGCGTGGGCCTCGGGCTCGTAGAAGGTGTAGACCGCTGACAGCCCGTCGTCGAGCACATCCAGGATGGACACCATCTTGAGCACGCCAGGGCTTCCGTCGACCGAAGGTTCCCGGAACTCCACCAGCCGCGAGTTGACGCGGCTTTGCAACAGGAACTGGGTGTACTGGTCAATGCTGTCCTGGTCCATGCCGCCACCAGCATGACGCCGGTTCTGGTAGCGGAGGTAGAGGTGGTAGTGCTCCGGCATGAAGCACAGCTTGAGCACCCGTGCCTGCAGTGGCTGGTGCTGTTTCCAGGCCCGGCGCTGGCTGCGGTTGGGCGTGAAGGCGTCGGCGCGTACACGCAAGGGAACGCAGGCCTGGCAGCCGTCGCAATAGGGCCGGTAGGTGAACATGCCGCTGCGGCGAAAGCCCTTGGCCACTAGTTCGGAATAGACCGCCGTGTTGATCAGATGGCTCGGCGTGGCCACCTGGGAGCGTGCCAATCGTTGGTCCAGGTAGCTGCAGGGGTAGGGCGCGGTTGCATAGAACTGCAAGGCCTGAAGCGGGAGGTCCTTGAGGTGCGTCACGTGGGCTCCGGCGGCGAAACACTGAGGTGTTGCCAGTATAGGGGCTCGAACCGCCAGGTGGGCGCCGGCTCGGCGCGGGCCTGCCGCACCGCGGCCAGGAAATCGGCACGTGGCATTTCCCGGGCACCGAGCGAGGCCAGGTGGCGTGTGTTCTGCTGACAGTCGATCTGGCGGATGCCGTGCGCGCGGCAGAAGCAGACCAACGCCGCCAGCGCGATCTTGGAGGCGTCGGTGGCGTGCGCAAACATCGATTCGCCGAACACCGCCCGGCCCAGAGCGACGCAGTACAGCCCGCCGACCAATTGGTCGTCCACCCACGTCTCTACGCTGTGCGCGAAGCCGGCGCGATGCAGCTCCCGGTAGGCCTGCACCATGGCCGGCACGATCCAGGTGCCGGACTGACCCTCGCGCGGGCTGCTGGCGCAGGCCTGGATCACGTGGTCGAAGGCGGTGTCGATGCGGACTTCGCAGCCCGGCGTGGCGCGGAACTTCTGCAGCGTCTTGCGCAGCGACCGGTGAAGGCGAAAGTCTGAAACCTGGAGCACCATGCGCGGGTCCGGACTCCACCACAGGATGGGCTGCCCCGCGCTGAACCAGGGGAAGATGCCCTCGGCGTATGCCTTGCGCAAGGTCGACACGTTGAGCTGTCCGCCTGCGGCCAGCAGGCCGGGTGCATCACTGTCGTGGCCCCAGGCCTGAGTCACCAGTGGAAAATCATCGCCGGGCTCGAGCCAGGGCAGCGGGACGGGACGCTTGGGCATGCAAGAACTGTAGTCGAGACGGGAAACACCCCAGGGAGCCGGTAGAATACTCAGCTTGTCGGGGCGTAGCGCAGCCTGGTAGCGCATCTGCTTTGGGAGCAGAGGGTCGTACGTTCGAATCGTATCGCCCCGACCATGTCTTCACGATCTCTGCCCGTAGCTCAGTTGGATAGAGCAACAGCCTTCTAAGCTGTGGGTCGGGGGTTCGATCCCCTCCGGGCAGGCCATTTGGCGCCTCACTTCCCCCTGGTAATCGTTTCGGCCTTCAGGTCTTTCCGGACCGGCGCGTTGCGCTATTTAATCGATAGCAGTTCAACCGGCGTGTCAAGATGCAGCCAGTCCCGTACCGCCGCCTGCAGCCGTTCCGGGTGCCCCGTGGTGTAAAAGCGCAGCCTTGGTGCAGGGTTCTCTTGCAGCAACCCGCGCTCCTGAAGCAGGCGGCGCGTCTGTCGCGCGACCGGCGCGCCGGTTTCGAGCAGCTGCACGTCGGGGCCGAGCAGGGCGCGTAGCCGGGGGCTGGCAAATGGGTAGTGGGTGCAGCCCAGCACCAACGTGTCGATCTCGCCAGGTTTGGAGCCAAATTGGCCGATAGCCCTTGTATAGCGGTCGCAGAGTGCTTCGATTTCAGGAGCATCGTGACGCTCGATGGCATCGGCCAGGCCATCGCAGGGCTGCAGGATGAAGTCCGCTTGCGCCTGCAGGGTGGCCAGCAGCGACCGGAACTTTTGACTCTCCAGCGTGCTGCGGGTGGCCATGACGCCGACCCGGCCGGTCCGGCTTTGTTGGGTGGCTGGCTTGAGGGCCGGCTCAACACCGACGATGGGCAGCTGCGGGTACTGTTCTCGCAGCAGGTGGGTGACGGCCGCCGTGGCCGTGTTGCAGGCCACCACCAGGGCCTTGATGCGATGTGTCGTCAGCAGATGGCGTGTGATGGCCAGGCTGCGCTCGATTACATGCGCGGCATCCCGCTCGCCATACGGGGCATGGCCGCTGTCGGCCACATAGACGAAGTCCTCGGCCGGCAGCTCGGCGCGCAGGGCCTGGAGGATGCTGAGTCCCCCCAGGCCGCTGTCGAACACGCCGACGGGATGCTCGGCTGGGCTCAAGCGGTGGTCAGCGAGATGCCCTTGAACTCGCCGCTGGCAATGCGCTTCTGCCACTCGGCCGGCCCGGTGATGTGGGCGCTGGTGCCGCCGGAGTCCACGGCCACGGTGACGGGCATGTCGACCACGTCGAACTCGTAGATGGCTTCCATGCCCAAGTCTTCGAAGCCCACCACCTTGGCGGTCTTGATGGCCTTGCTTACCAGGTAGGCGGCACCGCCCACGGCCATCAGGTAGGCGCTCTTGTGCTTCTCGATCGCCTTGATGGCTTCTGGCCCGCGCTCGGCCTTGCCGATCATGGCGATCAGGCCGGTCTGGCTGAGCATCATGTCGGTGAACTTGTCCATGCGGGTGGCGGTGGTCGGACCGGCCGGGCCCACGGCCTCGTCCTTCACCGGGTCTACCGGACCGACGTAGTAGATGACGCGGTTGGTGAAGTCCACCGGCAGTTTCTCACCCTTGGCCAGCATGTCCTGGATGCGCTTGTGCGCGGCATCGCGGCCGGTCAGCATCTTGCCGTTGAGCAGCAGGGTGTCGCCCGGCTTCCAGCTCGCCACTTCTTCCTTGGTCAGCGTGTTCAGGTCGACGCGTTTGCTCTTCTGGGTGTCCGGCGTCCAGCCGACGTTGGGCCAGAGGTCCAGACTCGGCGGGTCCAGGTACACCGGGCCGGAGCCGTCCATCACGAAGTGCGCGTGGCGGGTGGCGGCGCAATTCGGGATCATGGCCACCGGCTTGCTGGCCGCGTGGGTGGGGTACATCTTGATCTTGATGTCCAGCACCGTGGTCAGGCCGCCCAGGCCCTGGGCGCCGATGCCCAGCGCATTGACCTTCTCGTACAACTCCAGGCGCAGTTCCTCTACCTGAGTGAGCTTCTCGCCCTTGGCGGCCTTGGCCTGCAGCTCGTACATGTCGAGGTCGTCCATCAGGCTTTCCTTGGCCATCAGCACGGCTTTCTCGGCGGTGCCGCCGATGCCGATGCCCAACATGCCCGGCGGGCACCAGCCGGCGCCCATGGTAGGTACGGTCTTGAGCACCCAGTCGACGATGGAGTCGCTCGGGTTGAGCATGACCATCTTGCTCTTGTTCTCGCTGCCGCCACCTTTGGCAGCGACCGTGACGTCGACCTTGTTGCCGGGCACGATCTCGGTGAAGATCACCGCCGGTGTGTTGTCCTTGGTGTTCTTGCGCGCGAACTGCGGGTCGGCCACGACCGAGGCGCGCAGCATGTTGTCCGGG
>CALRMF020000060.1:0-12186 GCA_943369035.1 Curvibacter sp. AEP1-3 | reverse complement strand
GCTGGTTATATGGGCCTTGTACCTGGTGCTGTTTCCACTATGGGCCCCCGAGCACGACGTTGCCTGGACCAATCTGCGTGGCCAGTGGGGGCTGTCGCTGGCCTCTTGGTGCATAGGCATCGGTGCCGCTTTGATGCTGCGAGAGCGAGGCCCTGGCTTGTGGGCGCTGAGCTTGGCCAGCGCGTTTCTAGTCGGACTGCATTTGCTGCAGGTGTTGTTGGCATGGTCGGGGTTGTTCGGGCCGAATGTACCCGGAGATCTTCCGCTTTCCAAGATGTGGCATTCCATGCGCGCCGTGCTGGAGGGACAAGTGGACTGGCATTGGCAGAGCTTCCCTTGGGGTTTTCGTGGTTTCGACCCGATGCATGGCAATCTTGGTTATACGGCGAGCCAGGCCATTGCCCTGCTTCTCGCATGGGCGGCGTTTGCCGTTTCGCAACGAAACGTGACGGAAACGTGGCGAACGGTGTTGGCTGTCATCGTCTGCTTCTTCAGCATCGCGGTTGCCAATTCCCGAGGGGCAGTGCTTTACAGCGCAGGACTGATTGTCCTCGCGGGCGGCCTCTATTTTTGGATTCGTCGGCGTGCCGTGGTCGCTGGCCAAGGGGCCAGCTTTTCATCTAAAGCGATCCCTGCATTGCTTGTTCTGTTCGTAACCGTGTTGACCTTGGCATTGGGTCAATCGCTTCGAAAGGATACGCGTTGGCACACCATGGTCGACAAAGCGCGCGCTGGATTCCTCGTCGAGGAGCCGGTCGACTTTCTCTGCAATGGACTGACACCTGAAGACCAGCGTGCACTCGAGGTACGCATCGCACCTCACGATCTGGCTTATGCCTATGGAATTGTCCAAGGACTCAATGGGGATGGCGGCCGCGTTGTGCTGATGCGGGCCAGCCTGGGCTTGGTTTGGGAGCATCCATTGGGATTGGATGGTTCACGTCATTCATTCAAGAAGTTGATGGAGTTGCGATGTGGCCACAAGCCTTTTTTTGAGTTTGCACACACGCACCAAGCTTGGATTGATACCGCACTTGCATTAGGATGGGGCGGAGTTCTCGTGCTGGCGACCTTGTTTGCCCATTTCGCTTTTGTGGGTGCCAGATCACTAGGCGGTGACTCCACGCGATTCTGGGGTTGTGCGCTGTTTCTTCTGGCTATCTTCTGGTCCCTGCGCGGGTTAGCAGACTCGGTCTACCGTGAACACAACCTGCAGATGCAAGCTCTGCTGCTGGGGTATCTCTGGGGCCGCTTGCAGCTTGAAATGCGACCATCCGTCAAGCGTAAATAGGATGTCTGATGTCAGAACAGAGGGGAAAAGGCGCGACTTGAGCGCACCAGCCACAGCCTCAAGCGCTCCTTGATACGTCGTTTCCAAGGGTTGCGATATGACACCCCCGTGCCTCCTCCAACGCCACAGATGACTGGTGGCACGGTAAAAAGGGCGCCGCGCAATCCTAGTTCCAGAAAAATATCCCGGAAGCATTCTTCCAAGCCATGGCCATCGGCCTTTCGAATACGGAGGTGTGCGTCTTGGAAGTGCTGGCGGTACGCAGCGCAACTGGCGATGTAAAAGCGGGTGTCGATGTAGGCTAGCCGCGTAGGTCGCAGGGGAGAGAAGACATCAAGAAATACCGCCTTGAAGCGCAGGCCTCCCTGCCAGTCCGCTGCGCACTCGAGGAAATTGCCCACCCAGAGCTTGGATGTGCACTTGGCGAAACAGCCTGCCTCTTCAATGAATTTCGAATGGTTAATCGCATACTGGACTATCTCACCTTCGCCATAGCCTCGCCCGTGCAGGCGGACAAGGTCCTGCGGATTCTCGAAATGAAGGCATTCGATGGCCGCCCCAGGAAAGCGCTGGGCGACAGCTGAGGAGAAATCGTACCGGGACCCGTCGCAGATGACCAGACGCAGTCTGGGGTCGACCCTGAGCCACGCTTGGATTGATTCCAGCGTCAACCGGATTCGCTCCTGGGTGTCTTTCAGTGCCACATCGGTGTCATGGGCCACGACGCTGGAGGTGAGCAGGATCGGAATGTCTTGTGCTGTCATGAGTTCAGTGGGCGCGGCCCGTCCGCTCAGATTCGGCCAAGCGCGCGACGGATGCGGCGACCGGTCCGCGACAGCCAGCTGCCACCTTCAGAGGGCCAATCCATTTCACGTTCCCAGGCGGACTGGTAGATAACGCCTGCATACATCCGGGACAGGCGGTCGTTGCTGATGCCGTGTCGACGGTCCCGATCGAATTGCCAAGCGTAGTGGTAGACCTTGAACAGCGGCTGGCAGGGCATCAGGGGAATGGCCCCGAAGCTCAGCAGCGCCTCGCCGTACCAACGGGATTCCAGCGGTGCGATACGGATTGCATCGACCAGCGTCATGCTGCGCGGGCGCAGATATTGCCGTTCCAAGCTTTCCCAGACAGCGCGGTGCCAGGGCAGGGGAAAGGGCCCAAAAGCATAGGCGCGGCCTTGGCGTCCGAACAATGCCTGGACGCGTCGTGCTTCGTCCTCGAAGTCCTGCATTGCCTGTATCTTGCCAGACGTGAACGCAGATTCCAGATATTCATGTCCTTCATCCATGACGGTGTACGGTATGCCGTCTCGCCATAAAAAGTCAGAGCTCTTGAAGGGACGGATAAAAGCTGCATCGGAATCCAGACAGAGGTAGGCATCCGAAAGTCCCAGTCGCCAGAATTCGGACTTGATGACCTGTTGCGACAGGTGACCAGGGAGCGTCTTGGCAAGGTCCTGATCCGCGTACGGTGTGAGAGCCAGAATCTCATCGTCTTCGATCACGTGGACAGGCAGGCCGGCAAGATGCTGACGGAACAGTTGGACATCACCTCTCGGTGCTGACACGTAGAACGGAATGTCTTCCTGGTTGTAGCGGGCAACGGACTGCGCGAGGCGCGAAACGCGACGCAGGTCGGTTCGGTAGCTCTTGCAGTAAAGCGTGAGGGACGCGGTCATGTTGCGACGCGCTGCTGAGTTGCAGACAGCAGGAACTGCTTGGCCAGCAGGTCACCTAAGCCGATCGCTGAGAGCATGCGTTTCTGCCAGCGCTGCGTGTCTGCCCCAACAATCTCGTCGACTGTCGCACCGGCCCCCTGAACCATGTCGATCAGGCTGCTGCGTGTGAAGAAACGCAAGTGGGTACGATCCAGAATGCCGGCATCGGTGTACTGGAAGCGCCCGCGCAAGGCCAGGTCGAGAAGGAGGCGGTAGTTCCGGACATTCGGAACACTAATGATCCAGCGTCCTCCAGGCTTTAGCAGACTGGACAGCCGGTGCATGGTTTCCCAAGGGTTGTTCAGATGTTCCAGGACATCCAAGCAGAGGATCAGGTCCAGCGACGCTGACGGAATATCCGGCAGCGCGGTTTCGATATCCAGCCGCTCGAAGCGGTCGATGGCGGTGTTGTTTGGGTGCCGCTCGGCATATGGTTCCACGCCGGCTACCCAGCTGCAATACCCTGACTTTTTCAGCCATTCCAGGGTGTGGCCTTGGGCGCATCCTACCTCCAATGCCCTGCAGGTTGCGCCTCTCGCCGATGGCAGCAGTGGTTCGATCTCGCGCCGGGCCTGGGCGAAATAGTCCTGCGGTTTGTTCGTGTACAGATTCATGACAGTTCAGCCGCGCCGGTCTTCGTACGCAGTGGCGATCTTCAGCGCGAACTGCAGTAGATGGGTGGCACGGGCGACCAGTACGCGCTTGAGCGTGTAGGGCTCATCACCCGGGCGGACCCGGCCGCGCTGCGTCGTGGTTGCACTTGCATAGCCGGCCTCCCGCACCAGGCGGCTGTGCTCCTCGGTGTAGCGACCATAGGGATAGCAGAAATGACGTACCTCGCAGCTCAACGCCTGTTCCAGTTCATGCTTCGAGCCTGCGATCTGCTCTTGCGCTTGGCGGGGCTCAAGTCGGGTCAGATCGGCGTGAATGCGCGTATGAGATCCGATATCCATGCCTGCGTCGCGCCAAGTACACCAGTCATTCAGCGACATCAGAGGTTTTTCGGCCACGATGCCACGATCCCAGCTGTTGGTGCCGCCGATCATGCTGCTGACGCCGTAGCAAGTGGCGGTAAATCCGTGGTGCTGCAAGACCGGCAGGGCGTGGCAAACATTGTTCTGATAGCCGTCGTCGAAGGTCAGCCCGACGACCTTGCCGAGCCTTTCCCCCCGAAGGTAGGGCTCCAGATCGCGCATCGAGAGGCCGCGGTAGCCCATCAGCCGCAGCAAGCGCATCTGGCGGGCAAAGGACGCTGGCGAGACAACCAGGCCCCGCAGCGGTGTACCGCGAGGCGGCGGCTCGTCGATCTGGTGGTACATGAGGATCGGGATGTTCATGACTGCATCCGGTTGAGATTGGCGTAGTAACCACCAGCGGCCAGCAGTTGAGCGTGGGTTCCGGTCTCCACGATGCGGCCCTGGTCCAGTACCAAGATGCTGTCGGCATGCTCAATGGTGCTTAGTCGGTGGGCGATCACGAGTGTCGTCCGATTCTTCATCAGGGTGGCCAGCGCGACTTGTACTTGTCGTTCGGATTCTGTGTCGAGTGCCGAGGTTGCCTCGTCCAGGATGAGAATCGGCGCATTTTTCAGCAAGGCGCGCGCGATGGCAATGCGTTGGCGCTGCCCCCCCGACAGCTTGGCACCGTCTTCCCCGATCGGGGTGTCCAGTCCAGCAGGCAATTGCTGGATGAAGTCCCAAGCGTTGGCGGCCTTGGCCGCCGCGACCACCTCTTCCCGGCTGGCTTCGCTCGTACCGAAGGCGATGTTGGCCAGCACGGTATCGTTGAAAAGAACAATCTCCTGGCTGACAAGGGCGATGTTGCGGCGCAGACTGGCCAGTGTCAGCTCCTGGATGTCGATGCCGTCAATAAGGATGCGGCCGGCGGTGGGGCTGTAAAAGCGGGGGATTAGCGCACTGATGGTGGTTTTGCCGCCTCCGGAGGCGCCGACGAGGGCGATGGTCTGGCCGGCGCTGGCCCGGAAGCTGATATCTCTCAGCGCTGGGCGCTCAGCACCGTCATAGCTGAAGCTAACGCGGTCGAACTCGATATCGCCACGCGCATGCGAAAGTTCCCGCTGTCCTGGGTCGTGCTCGTCGGGCAGGTCCAGCAGCTGAAACACGCTCTCGCAGGCGGAGAGGCCCCGTTGCATGATGGGGTTGATCGCCGTCAGCTGCTTGATCGGGGAGATCATCAGCAGCATGGCTGCAATAAACGAGACGAAACCGCCGGCCGAGGCGCTGGCCTGGCCTGTGGTCTGGCTCAGTGCCAGGAAGGTGATTGTTGCCACCGCACAAGACGCAACCAGATGCGTCACGGGAGTCAGCGCAGAAGCCGGTACCGCCTCACGCATCATGGAGCGCCGGAAGCGTTCCGTGTCCTGAAAGAAGCGATCACGCTGTTGTCGCTGACCGCCGAAGATCTTGACCACCTTGTGGGCGTCGGTGGTTTCCTCAATCGTGTGCGACATCGCACGGATGGCCTCGAAGCTGGAGCGGCTGGCGGCCCTGATCCGTCGGCTCAGACCTTTGATGATGTAGGCGATCAGCGGGCCGATTGTCAGGGTGATGAGTGTCAGTTTCCAGTCGAGGTACAGCAGGTAGCACAGCAGGGCCATCGCCGTCAATGACTCGCGCACAGCCGTTACCAGAACATTGGTTGCGGCTTGGTTCACGTTATCGGTGTCGTAGATCAGACGCGAGATCAGCTTGCCGGCAGACTGTTCTTGGAATGTCTGAGTCGGCATGGTCAGGATTTTTCCGAACAGTTGCCGACGCAGGTCGACGACCAAGCGGGTCGAGATCCAGGTCATCAGGTAGCTGGTGCAAAAGGACAGAATGCCCCGAACGGCAAACAGGACGATGATGCCAAGGGGAATCAGCCCGATCAGACGTTTGTCCGGCGTATTGAACCCGTTGTCCAGCAGATACTTCATGATGGCCGGAAAGACAGGTTCGGTGGCGGCTGTGCAGATCATTCCCAGCACAGCTAGAGCAAAAACCTTCCAGTAGGGACGCAGATAGCTGAGTAGACGCACATACAACGCGCGACTGCTGGCCTCGGAGGGAAGCAGGGTGGACATCGGTTTCCTTACGTCCGTGGCGCCGATGCGGGAGACTTCCAAGCATCGCCCTTCTGTACCTCCAGCGCCTTCACATAGCGGTAGAAGGTGCCTTCGAAGTTGCCCAGGGCAATGACGAAGCCTGCCCAGCCGTCGAGGAAGCCTAGCTTGAAGACGTAGTGTTTGACGAACGACCAGATGCCGTGCGCCAGCGCGGAGCCCATGGTGATTCTCTTGTGCTTGATCTTTTCAGCGCCGAGCGTGGAGTAGCGGTTGGCCTTGTGCAGGACCTCGCCCATGTTCTTGAACGGGAACTGCCAGATGGCGTTCTTCAGTGTGCCTACGGGCCGATCCGTATGAAGGACATAGCCTTCATGCACGGGCTTGAGGTCGTAGCTCATCTTGCCCTTGCGGAACAGCTGGGGCTGGCGGAAGTTGGGGTACCAGCCGGAATGGCGGATCCAGCGGCCCATGAAGTAGTTGCGCCGCGGTACACGCCAGACATCCGCCGAGTCCGGGTCGCCGGCAATCGCACGCAACTCGGCAGCTACCTCCGGCGTGCAGCGTTCGTCGGCATCGAGACTGAAGATCCACTCATGCGAACAGGCCGCAATAGCTTGGTTGCGCAGATCGCCAAATCCCTTGAATTCGACCTGGACGACCTTGGCGCCGAGGTTTGTGGCGATTTCCGGCGTGCCGTCCGTGCTCCAGGAGTCGACCACGATCACCTCATCGGCCCAGCGAGCGCTTTCGATGGTGGCCGCAACTTTTTCGGCCTCGTTGTAGGCGATGATGTAGACGGAAATTTGGCTCATCGGGGGATGGTAGTATTCGCCGGCCCGCCCTCGGGGCGAGGTACTGCGAGCGGTTGTTAACCTCGTAGTCTAGTTCAAAATGAATTCCTCCGACCTGCTCTCCCTGGTGATCACCACCTACAACCGCAGCGATGCCTTGCTGGCGGTGCTGCAGGGGTTGGCGCGCCAGACCGACCGGCATTTCGAGGTGGTGGTGGCCGACGACGGCTCGCGCGAGGAGCACCGACGGGCGATACTCGAGTCGGCGGTGGCCCATGCCCTGCGTGTCACGCATGTCTGGCATCCGGACATCGGCTTCACGGCATCCCGAGTCCGCAACCGTGGGGTTGCGGTGGCCGCAGGTCGGTACATCGTCTTTCTGGATGGCGACTGCGTTCCCGAGGTTGATTTCGTGGCGCGCCACAAATGGTTGGCCGCGCAGGGATTCTTCGTCAACGGCAGCCGCGTCTTACTGTCGCCGGCGCTGACGCAGCAGGTTGTCAGCGGTACCGAGCAGATATGCGGTCGTGGCCGAACTTACTGGATTGCACAACGCCTGCGCGGGCATGCCAGCAAGCTGACCGGCCTGCTGCGGCTCCCGGATTGGCCGGGACGCATCGAGAGGCGTTTTTCCTGGAAGGGTATCCGCAGTTGCAACATGGGCGTTTGGCGCTCGGACTTTGAGCGTGTGGACGGTTTCGACGAGTCCTTCGTCGGCTGGGGCCATGAGGATGCCGACTTCGTGCTGCGGCTGCATCATGGTGGAGTGGCCCGCAAGAACGGCTTTTGTGCGACCGAGGTGTTTCACCTCTGGCACAAGGAGGCAGCGCGCGACCATGAGTCGCAGAACGCGCGGACTGTGCGGGAGCGTGCGCAGTCCGATGTCATACGTGCCGCCCTTGGTTACTCGCAGACCCGGGTCAATGACGATGCCGTGATCACAAGATTGGGATAATAGAAAGATGTTGAAACGTTCCTTGTTGTGTCTGATGGCGGGTCTGATCGGTTTGCCGGCCCTGGCCCAGTTCCGGGTTGAAGTTGCTGGCGTCGGACTGACCCAGCTGCCGATTGCGGTTGCGCCTTTTCGTGGCGACGACGTTGCGCCGCAAAAGATTGCGTCGATCATCCAGGCCGATCTGGAGCGCAGCGGCCAATTTCGCCTGATCGATGCCTCTGGCAGCGGGCTGGATGAGAATGCCCGTCCCGACATGTCGCCCTGGCGCCAGAAGGGCGCCGATTCCTTGGCGGCTGGCAGCATCACCCGGCTGGCGGATGGCCGTTACGACATCCGTTTTCGCTTGTGGGATGTCGTGCGGGGCCAGGATCTGGGGGGGCAGAGCTACGCTGTCACGACTGGCGATCTGCGTCTGGCGGCACATCGCATTGCCGACTTCATCTATGAGAAGCTCACAGGCGACAAGGGGGCTTTTTCGACCCGGATCGCCTACGTCACCAAGGCCGGGCCGCGCTATAGCCTGTGGGTGGCCGATGCCGACGGCGAGAATGCGCAGCCGGCGCTGACCAGCCCCGAGCCGATCATCTCGCCGGCCTGGGCGCCGAACGGGGCGCAACTGGCCTATGTGTCTTTCGAGTCCCGCAAGCCGGTCGTCTATGTGCATGACATCGCCAGCGGCCGGCGCCGTCTGGTGGCTAATTTCCGCGGCTCCAACAGTGCGCCCGCCTGGTCGCCCGACGGCCGGACCTTGGCCGTGACCCTGAGCCGCGATGGCGGTTCGCAGCTCTACGCCATCGACGCGACGGCCGGAGGGGAGCCGCGCCGTCTCTCGCAATCGTCCAGCATCGATACCGAACCCACGTTCTCGCCCGATGGCCGAAGCATCTATTTCGTCAGTGACCGGGGTGGCAGTCCGCAGATCTATCGCATGCCGGCCAATGGCGGCGCAGCCGACCGTGTGACGTTCACCGGCACTTACAACATTTCGCCAGCCATCAGTCCGGATGGGCGTTGGCTCGCTTATATTTCGCGCGTGAGCGGCGCTTTCAAGCTGCATGTGATGGACCTGTCATCCGGCACGGCAACGGCCATCACCGACACCGCCGCTGACGAAAATCCCAGTTTCGCGCCCAACGGCCGTCTCGTCATCTATGCCACGAAGCAGCAGGGACGCGAGGCGCTGATGACCACGACGCTGGACGGCAAGCTCAAGGCGCGTCTGGCCGGGCAGGGCGGCGATATCCGCGAGCCCGACTGGGGCCCGTTCCAGAAACAGAATTAATTCAACATACCCATAGGAGTGATGAGATGTCCATGAAGAAATATGCCCTGATCTTGGGCGCCGCCTTGCTGATGGCCGGTTGCGGTTCCTCGGTCAAGCTGGACGACGTGCCGGTGGAAGACCGCGCCGGTGCTTCGGTCAGCGTAGACGGCAACGCCGCCGGCAAGGGTGTTGCATCCGTTCAGCTTGACAAGAGCGAACTCGGTGTGGCGCCGGCGGGTCCCCGCATTGTCTATTTCGACTATGACAGCTACGTCATCAAACCCGAGTTCCAAACCGTGATCGAAGCGCATGCGCGTCACATCAAGGCCGACAAGAATCGCAAGGTGTCGATCGAAGGTCACACCGACGAGCGTGGTGGTCGCGAATACAACCTGGCGCTGGGTCAGAAGCGCGCCGAGGCGGTGCGCCGCGCACTGCTGCTGCTGGGGGCCGCTGACAACCAGATTGAAGCGGTGAGCTTCGGCAAGGAAAAGCCGGCGGCACAGGGCAGCGATGAAGCGTCCTGGTCCAAGAACCGCCGTGCTGAAATCACCTACCGTTGAAACTTGCTGGAGGCGCGTCCGTGACTCACTTTCTGAGACTGGTTGCACTACTGATGACGGGCTGGCTGGCCTGCACGGCGCAGGCGGCCCTGTTTGAGGACGACGAGGCGCGCCGGGCGATCCTGGAGCTGCGCCAACGCGTTGAGCGTAACCAGGAGCAGGCGCGCGAGGACGCAACGCGTAGCCTGCTGACCTTGCAAAACCAGATCGAGGCACTGCGTGCCGAACTGGCGCGTTTGCAGGGGCAGAACGAAGAGCTGGCGCGCAGCGTGGCTGAGCTGCAGCGGACGCAAAAGGACTTGTTGCAAGGATTGGACGAGCGTCTGCGCAAGTTCGAGCCGGTCAAGGTGTCGGTCGATGGGCGCGAGTTCATGGCTGAGCCGGTGGAGAAACGCGATTTCGAGGCTGCCCTCGGCATCTTCCGCAAGGGGGATTTCGCCGCGGCACAAGCGGCCTTCATCGAGTTTCTGAGGCGCTATGCCCAAAGCGGCTACGCCCCCTCGGCACATTTCTGGCTGGGCAATGCGCGCTACGCCACGCGCGACTACAAGGAAGCCGTGCAGAACTTCCGGACCCTGCTGGCGCAGGCGCCAGACCACCTGCGGGCGCCGGAGGCCGTCCTGTCGATCGCCAACTGCCAGATCGAACTCAAGGATCTGCGTGGCGCGCGCAAGACGCTCGATGAGCTGGTCAAAGCCTACCCGCAGTCCGAAGCCGCCGCCGCCGCCAAAGAGCGGCTGGCCCGTCTCAAATAAACCAGATCGCCTAAAATTCGGGGATGCAAGTCTCCGAATTGATCGCGCTCAACACGCAGGTGTTGGCGGCCGCCTTCCTGCTCTCCGTCATCTTTGGTGCCATCACCCAGCGCACCCATTTCTGCACCATGGGAGCCATCAGCGATGTCGTCAACATGGGGGACTGGACCCGCATGCGCCAATGGGGCATGGCCGCGGGCGTTGGCATGGTCGGCTTTGCGCTGCTGGCTTATGGCGGGCTGATCGATGCTTCCAAGACCCTGCACGCCATCAACCGCTGGTTGTGGTTGTCGGCGGCTGTCGGTGGGGCGTTGTTTGGGTTTGGCATGGTGCTGGCCTCCGGCTGTGGCAGCAAGACGCTGGTGCGCATCGGCGGCGGCAGCCTGAAGTCACTGGTGGTCATGTTGGTGATGGGGGTGGCTGGTTTTGCCACCATGAAGGGCATCACCGCGGTACTGCGCGTGGCAACGGTGGACCAGATCACGGTCGAGTTCTCCACCATCGCCAATCTGCCGCATCTGGCCGCGTCGGCGCTTGGCGTTGTGCCCGCGCTGATGACGTTGATCCTGGGCCTACTCATTGGCGGCACTTTGATCGTCTGGGCGTTGGTCGGTCGCGAGTTTCTCCGTTTCGACAATCTGCTGGCAGGCCTAGGCGTGGGCGGTGTCATCGTCGCGATGTGGTGGATCAGCGGGCACGTGGGCTTTGTGGCCGAGCATCCAGAAACGCTGGACGAAGTGTTCCTGGCCACCAACTCCGGTCGCTCCGAAGCCCTGAGCTTCGTCGCGCCGATCTCCTACACCCTGGACTGGCTGATGTTCTTCAGTGACAAGACCAAGGTGCTCACCATCGGCATCGTCTCGGTGCTGGGGGTGATTGCCGGTTCGGCGTTCATGGCGCTGCTGACACGCAGCTTCCGCTGGGAAGGTTTTGGCAGTACGGAAGATCTGGCCAACCACCTGGTGGGTGGCGCGCTCATGGGCGTTGGTGGGGTGACGGCCATGGGGTGCACCATCGGCCAGGGGTTGACCGGTGTGTCAACGTTGGGTGCTACAAGTTTTGTAGCTGTCGGTGCCATTGTGGCGGGCGCGTTGGCCGGATTCAAGTATCAGATGTGGCGGCTCGAGCGCCTCGTCTGAGCGGACCGCGTGGACTTGACCCGACGCTTCGGTGGCTTGGATCGTCTCTATGGTCCGGCGGCGGCGCAACGCGTCCGTGCGGCGCATGTCGCGGTGGTCGGGGTGGGCGGAGTCGGCTCGTGGGCCGTGGAGGCTTTGGCGCGCAGCGGCGTTGGCTGCCTGACGCTGATTGACCTCGACCATCTTGCCGAGTCCAACATCAACCGCCAGATCCATGCGCTCGATTCCACGCTGGGTCAAGCCAAGGTGCAGGCGATGCGTGAACGCATCGGACTGATCAACCCGGACTGTGCGGTGCAGTGCGTTGAAGAGTTTGTCGAGCCTGACAATTGGCCGGCGCTGCTGCCCGCTGGGGTCGATGCGGTCATCGATGCCTGCGACCAGATTCGCGCCAAGACGTCCATGGCAGCCTGGGCCCTGCGCCAACGTACGATTTTCATCAGCGTCGGTGCGGCTGGCGGCAAACGCCTCGCGCACAAGGTCGAGATCGACGACCTCGGCCTGACCACGCACGACCCCTTGCTGGCGCAGTTGCGCTACCGTCTGCGGCGTGAGCATGGCGCACCGCGTGACGGCAAGAAGATCGGCGTCACCTGCGTCTTCAGCCGTGAGTCGGTGCGCCAACCCGATGCCGCTTGCAGTGT
>CALRMF020000059.1:0-12200 GCA_943369035.1 Curvibacter sp. AEP1-3 | reverse complement strand
AGCCCGTCAGATTTCAATTTTTGACCCCAGCTCCACCACCGCGTTGTTCGGCAGGTTCAGGAAAGCCGCCGCCGCGCTGGCGTTGTGGTGCATCTGGGCAAACAGCTTCTCACGCCACGGCGCCATGCCATGGCCCAGGGTCGGGATGACGATGTCGCGCGACAGGAAGTAGCTGGTGCTCATGGCATCGAGCGCGCAGCCATGCTGGCGGATCTGCTGCAGCGCCAGCGGCAGGTCCGGGTCATCCTTGAAACCGTAGTGGACGATGATCTGCCAGCAGTCGTGCCCCAGGGACTCGATCTGCAGCCGCTTGTCCACACTGATCCACGGCACCTCGTGGTTGCGCACGGTGACGAACAGGTTCTGCTGGTGCAGCACCTTGTTGTGCTTGAGGTTGTGCAGCAGCGCGTTGGGCACGTTGCCGGGCTCCGCCGTCAGAAACACGGCCGTGCCGTCGACGCGCGCCGGCGGGCTGATGAACACCGCATCCAGAAAGCTGCCGAGATCCAGCGCATCCTGGCGCAAGGCGGCGTTGAGCTGGGCCCGACCCTCCTTCCAGGTGATCATGAGCAGGAAGATGGCGCCGCCGATGAACAGCGGAAACCAGCCGCCATCCAGCAGTTTCATGAGGTTCGAGCTGAAGAAGGCCACGTCCACCACGAAGAAGAAGCCGGTGGCGCCGATGCACAGTGCCAGCGGGTAGCGCCAGCCGTAGCGCAGCACGAAAAAGGTCAGCACGGTGGTGATCAGCATGTCCAGCGTGACCGCGATGCCATAGGCCGCCGCCAGATTGCTGGAGGATCTGAACAGCACCACCGCCAGCACGATCGCCACGAACAGGCCCCAGTTGACGAAAGGCATGTAGATCTGGCCGGTGTCCGTCTCACTGGTGTGCTGCACCTGCAGACGTGGCAGGTAGCCGAGCTGGATGACCTGCTTGGTCACGCTGAAGGCACCCGAAATCAGCGCCTGCGAGGCGATCACGGTGGCCATGGTGGCCAGCCCCACCAGAGGCAGCAGCGCCCAGTCGGGCGCCATCATGAAGAAGGGGTTTTTCACCGCCTCGGGATGCTCCAGCAGCAGCGCACCCTGGCCGAAGTAGTTCAAGGTCAGGGCCGGCATGACGATGGAGAACCAGGCCAGACGGATCGGCTTCTTGCCGAAATGGCCCATGTCGGCATACAGCGCCTCGCCGCCGGTCACGCACAGCACCACGGCGCCCAGAATGATGAAGGTGGTGCCCGGGTTCTCCAGCATGAAACCCAGGGCATGGTGCGGGCTCAGTGCCCACAGGATGGTGGGATGGGTGGCGATCTGCGCCACCCCCAGCATGGCAATGCAGGCAAACCAGACCAGTGTGATGGGGCCGAAAAACTTGCCGATGCCGGCAGTACCGCGCTTTTGCACGGCGAACAGACCGAACAGGATCAGCAGCGTCAGCGGAATCACCGCCTTCTTGAAGGCCGGCGAGACCACCTCCAGACCCTCCACCGCCGACAGCACCGAGATGGCCGGCGTGATGACGCCGTCGCCATAGAACAGGCAGGTGCCGAAGATGCCGATTCCCAGCAGCCAGCGTCGCAGTTCCGGTCGGTCCTTGACCGACTGCGAGGCCAGCGCCAGCATGGCCACCAGGCCACCCTCGCCGTTGTTGTCGGCCCGCAGCACCAGGGTGACGTACTTGAGCGAGACGATGACCGTCAGGGTCCAGAACAGGATGGACAGGATGCCGTAGACGTTGTCCGGCGTGAATGGCACGTGGCCGGAGCCGAACACTTCCTTGACGGCATACAGGACGCTGGTGCCGATGTCACCGTAAACGACGCCGATGGCGCCCAGGGTCAGCGCGGCAAGCGAGGATTTGGATGCGGACACAAAACGGCCCCGTCTTCACGAGCGGGGTTCAGAAGCTGCGGAAGGCGTTATTGTGCTCCTCGGCCGCGCCCCGTCCAACCGGGAACCCGCTTCCGGACGGCGCCACCGCCCGAATGTTGCATTGCAGCAACTGCCGTTGGGTGCCGCCTCAGGCGTAGACCTCGGCCTCGGGGTCGGTGGCCTCCAGCTCATAACTGGCGGCCAGCATGGCCAGGCGGCCGATCACGCCGTACATGTAGAAGCGGTTGGGCGCGCTGGCGCCGGGCTTGATGCCTGGCTGCGGCAGGTGCGTGCTCTCGGCAAAGGCCAGCGGCACGAAGGCCGCGCCGGGCGCGTTGAGGTTCTCGTCCACGCCGCGCTCGGCGTGCACACGGTAGAAGCCGCCCACCACATAGCGGTCCATCATGTAGACCACCGGCTCGGCCACGGCGTCGTTCATGCGCTCGTTGGTCAGCACGCCTTCCTGGATGATGACGTCGTTGACCTCCTGGCCGTCCTTGATCACGCTCATCTTGTTGCGCGTGCGGCGGTTCAGCGCCTCCAGCTCCTTGGCGTCGCGCACCATCATGATGCCCATGCCATAGGTGCCGTTGTCCGCCTTGACGACGACGAACGGCTTTTCCTTGATGCCGTATTCCTTGTACTTGCGCCGGATCTTGGCCAGCAGGGCGTCGACGTTGCTGGTCAGGCATTCCATGCCGGTGCCTTCGGCAAAGTTGACCTCGCCGCACTTGCCGAACATGGGGTTGATCAGCCAGGGATCGATGCCGAGCAGCTTGCCGAAGCGCTTGGCCACCTCTTCATAACTCTGGAAGTGGTTGCTCTTGCGCCGTGTCGACCAGCCGGCATGCAGCGGTGGCAGCAGGTACTGCTCGTGGATGTCTTCCAGGATGCCGGGGATGCCGGCCGACAGATCGTTGTTGAGCAGGATGGTGCAGGGGTCGAAGTCCTTCAGGCCCAGGCGCCGCTTGTTGCGGATCACCGGCTCCAGGGTCACCGTGTCGCCGTTGGGGAGCTCGATGACGGTGGTCTTCTTGATCTCCGGGTTGATCGAGCCGATGCGCACGTTCAGGCCCGCCATGTGGAAGATGCGCCGCAGCTGCGCCACATTGCTGAGGTAGAAGGTGTTGCGCGTGTGGTTTTCCGGGATCAGCAGCAGGTTGCGCGCCTCGGGGCAGATCTTCTCGATGGCGGCCATGGCCGCCTGCACCGCCAGCGGCAGCATCTCGGGCGTGAGGTTGTTCCAGCCGCCGGGGTAGAGGTTGGTGTCCACCGGCGCCAGCTTGAAGCCGGCGTTGCGCACGTCGACCGAGCTGTAGAAGGGCGGGGTGTGTTCCATCCACTCCAGCCGGAACCAGCGCTCGATGGCCGGCATGGAGTCCAGGATGCGTTGTTCGAGTTCGTTGATCGGGCCGGTCAGCGCGGTGATGAGATGCGGAACCATGCGGTCCTCTTCGTGTGGTTGACGTCAATGACGGAATGTAAGGGCAAAGCGGCCGCCTGCAAGCCCCGGGCCGCCGGCGGCGGCACGCCTCAGGCGCGGATCTCGCCCTGGCCCAGCACGATGTACTTGAGCGAGGTCAGGCCCTCGATGCCGACCGGGCCGCGGGCATGGAACTTGTCCGTGCTGATACCGATTTCCGCCCCCAGGCCATATTCGAAGCCATCGGCGAAGCGGGTGCTCGCATTCACCATCACGCTGCCGGAGTCCACCTCACGCAGGAAGGCCTGCGCGTGCATGTGGTCGCGCGTGAGGATGGCGTCGGTGTGGTGGCTGCCGTAGCGGTTGATGTGCGCAATGGCTTCGTCCAGCCCGGCCACGACCTTGATGGCGATGATGGGCGCCAGGTACTCCTCGTACCAGTCCTGCTCGGTGGCGTCCTTCAGGTTCGCCCCCGGCACCGCGGCCAGGATCGCCTTGGCCTCGGCGTCACAGCGCATCTCGACGCCCTTGGCGGCGAAGGTGGCACCGATGCGCGGCAGGAAGGCCGCCGCCACGCCGCGCGCCACCAGCAGGCTCTCGCTGGCATTGCAGGGGCTGTACTTGTTGGTCTTGGCGTTGTCAGCCACCGTGACGGCCATGTCCAGGTCGCACGGGTCGTCCACATAGGTGTGGCAGTTGCCGTCCAGGTGCTTGATCACCGGCACCTTGGCGTCGCGGCTGATGCGCTCGATCAGCGACTTGCCGCCGCGCGGGATGATCACGTCCACGTACTGCGGCATGGCGATCAGCTGGCCCACCACCTCGCGCTCGGTGGTCTGCACCAGTTGCACGGCATCGGCCGGCAGGCCGCTCTCCACCAGCGCCTGCTGCACAAGTTTCGCCAACGCCTTGTTGGACTCGATCGCCTCCGAGCCGCCGCGCAGGATGCAGGCATTGCCGCTCTTGATCGACAGGCTGGCGGCCTCGATGGTCACATTGGGGCGGCTTTCGAAGATCATGCCGAAGACGCCGATCGGCACGCGCATCTGGCCGACGCGAATGCCGCTCGGCTGCTGCTTCATGCCGATGACCTCGCCGATGATGTCGGGCATGGCGGCCAGCTGCTCGCAGCCCTGCGCCACGGTCTCGATCACCTTGGGCGTCAGGCGCAGCCGGTCCACCATGGGGGCGGCCAGGCCGGCGGCCTCGGCACGGGCAATGTCCTTGGCGTTGTCTTGTGCCAGCACCCCGGCATTGGCCCGCAGCAGCGCGGCCAGACGCTTAAGCGCTACATTTTTGGTAGCTGTCGACGCTTTGGCCATGAGGGCGGAGGCCGCTTTGGCCTGCATGCCCAGGGCTTGGGAGTATTCGGCGATGTTGAGCGCGTTCATGCGCTCATTTTCGCACGCCCGCCGTTCTGGCGTGCGGGGCCGCCGGCAGCGCGCAGTGCTGGCACAGCTGCAGCGCCAGCCGGTGCAACGCCTGCCAGCCATCGGCCGGCCAGTCCGGCTGCTTCAGGCCCTTGACGATGCCATCCACCTGGTGCGCCGCGTGCAGCAGATTGGCCAGCGCGGTCTCGGACAGGCGCGGCAGCACGCGCTCGAACAGACGCTCCTTCAACCCCCAGATGCGCTGCTCGCGCAACACCATGGGCAAGGGGCGCCCTTGGGCCACGGCATCCTTGACACGCTTGAGGGCCCGTATGTCCTCGGCCAGCGCGTAGTGCACCAGCACCTCGGCCTCGCCCTCGGCCTTGAGGCCGTCGAGCATGCGTTGCACGCGCGCCGCCTGCCCGGCCAGCACCGCCTCCGACAGCTTGAAGACGTCGTAGCGCGCCACGTTGAGCACCGCGCTCTCGACCTGCTCGAACGTCAGCTCACCCGCCGGGTGCAGCAGGGCCAGCTTCTCGATCTCCTGGTGCGCCGCAAGCAGGTTACCTTCCACGCGGTCGGCAAAGAATTGCAACGTGCGCTGCCCCTCCTCGCCGGCCACCACGCGCTGATTCGCGCGCGCCAGCCGTTGCGCAATCCATTGCGGCAGGGCGTTGCGCTCCACCGGGTCGAGCTGCACCGTGACGCCAAAACTCTCCAGCGCGCCGAACCAGGCGCCGCTCTTCGTTTGCTTGTCGAGACGCGGCAGCATGACCAGCGTGAGCGTGCTGTCGTTGCCCTGCGCGCCTTCCGCCAGCTGCTGCAACGCCACACTACCATCCTTGCCCGGCTTGCCCGACGGGATGCGGATCTCGACGATCTGCTTGTCGGCAAACAGGCTCAGGGAGCCGCCGGCAGCCAGCACCTCGCTCCAGTCAAAGTGCGCCCCGGCGACGGTGTGCGAGGTGCGCTCGGTATAGCCCTGCGCCCGCGCCACCGCCCGGATGGCATCGGCCGCCTCCTGCTGCAGCAGGGGCTCGTCCCCATGCAGCGTGTACAAGCTCTTCAGCCCGCGCTGCAGGTGCACTTCCAGCTGGTTGGCTGCGATCTGCATACGTCAGCTCCCCAGGGCACAAAAACCGGGAAACGCCGTGGAACCGGCTTGGCCGGGCCACTGGCGTTGTCCCCCCTCCGGGGGGAAGGCGCGGCAGCGCCTCAGGAGGGGCTTCATAATTCTTTTACGGCGGCGAGGCGGCGCAGCAACTGCTGCACGATGTCGGTCTGCATGCTGCGGTAGAGCAGCCCTTCCTCGGTTTCCTTGGCCAGCACCGCCGATTCGTTGAAACTGATGTCGCGCTGCTGCACCATCTCGGTCTCGGGGATCAGCTCCTTGCCCTGCGGCGTGCGCAGTCGGAAGCGGAAGGTCAGGCGCAGCTGGAACTCGCGCACCTGACCGGCCGCATTCATGCCGACCACGATCTTCTGGCGTTGCTCCTGCAGGATGTCGAGGATCACCTCGGCCTCCTTCAACCGGGTCGCATCGGTGATCAGCTCCACGCTGCCCACGGCCGCCAGATTGCGCTTGAGCTCACTGCCCAGCACCGAGTTCGGCGCCACCGCGGTGTAGATCGACTTGAAGGCGAAGTTGGGCGCCTGCCGCAGCTGGAAGCCGCAGCCGGCGAGGCCCAGCAACGCCAGCCCGGCCATGCCGGCCGCGAAGGCACGTCGTGCGGGGAAGGCGGCAGGCATGTCCATCACAGCACCACATTGACCAGCCGGCCCGGCACCACGATCACGCGCTTGACGGTGGCACCGGCGGCCTGCTTGACCACCGCCTCGCTGGCCACGGCCAGCGCCTCGATGGCCTCCTTGCTGGCACCGGCCGGCACGCGCACCGCGCCGCGGTGCTTGCCGTTGATCTGCAGCACCAGTTCGATCTCGTCCTGCTGCAAGGCGCTCTCGTCGGCTTTCGGCCAGGGCGCGTCGAGCAGGTCGCCCAAGGCACCCGCATAGCCGAGTTCGCTCCAGAGCTGGTGCGTGATGTGCGGCGTGGCCGGGTAGAGGCAGCGCAGCAGGATGCCGAAGCCTTCATACAGGGCCACGACGGCGCCGGCACAGTCCATGGCCTTGAAGTCCTCCAGCGCGTTAAGCAGCTTCATGGCCCCGGAGACCACGGTGTTGTACTGCATGCGCTGGTAGTCGTAGTCGATCTGCTTGAGCACGGTGTGGACTTCCAGCCGCAGGGCCTTGGCCTCCTTGCCGAATTCCACGTCTTTCAGGCTCTTGGCGCCCGCCACACTGGCATCGGCCGCTACGGAATCAGTAGCAGACAGCTTGACACCGAAATTCCAGACGCGGCGCAGGAAGCGGTAGCTGCCCTCCACCGCAGCGTCGTTCCACTCCAGCGTGGCCTCCGGCGGCGCGGTAAACATGGTGTACAGGCGCGCTGTGTCGGCGCCGTACTTCTCGATCAGCTCCTGCGGATCGACACCGTTGTTCTTGGACTTGGACATGGTGCCCACGCCCTCGTAGTCGATCGCCGTGCCCACGGGCAGGTCACCGACGGCGTTCTTCAGCCTGGCACCGATGATCTTGCCGCCCTCGTCCAGCACATGCTCGACGTCGTGGGGCCAGAAGTACTCCTTGCCACCCTTCTCGGTGCGGCGCGAGTAGATGTGGTTGAGCACCATGCCCTGCGTCAGCAGCTTGGTGAAGGGCTCGTCCACCTTGACCAGGCCCAGATCGCGCATGACCTTGGTCCAGAAGCGCGCGTACAGCAGGTGCAGGATGGCATGTTCGATGCCGCCGATGTACTGGTCCATCGGCATCCAGTACTGCGCGCCCTCGGCCACCATCTGGTCGTCGTTGGTCGGGTCGCAGTAGCGCATGAAGTACCAGGACGAATCGACGAAGGTATCCATGGTGTCGGTCTCGCGCCGTGCCGGCTTGCCGCAGCAGGGGCAATCCACCCTCAGGAAGGCTTCGCACTTGTTGAGCGGATTGCCGGAGCCGTCCGGCACCAGATCCTGCGGCAGCACCACCGGCAGGTCCTTCTCGGGCACCGGCACCGGGCCGCAGGCCTCGCAGTGGATGATCGGGATCGGCGTGCCCCAGTAGCGCTGGCGGCTGATGCCCCAGTCGCGCAGGCGCCAGGTGGTCTTCTTCTCGCCCAGACCCCGCGTGCTCAGCGCGTGGGCCACGGCGTTGACGGCTTCCTGGTAGCCCATGCCACTGAAGCTGTCGGAGTTGATGGTGACGCCGTTCTGCTTGTCGGCATACCACTCCTGCCACTGGTGGTAGTTGTAGTCCTGGCCGTCGACGTCGATCACCTGCCGAATCGGCAGGCCGTACTTGAGCGCGAAGGCAAAGTCGCGCTCGTCGTGCGCCGGCACGCCCATGACGGCGCCGTCGCCATAGCTCATCAGCACGTAGTTGCCGACCCAGACCTCGACCTGCTCGTCGTTCAGCGGGTGCTTGACGAACAGGCCGGTGGGCATGCCTTCCTTTTCCTTCAGCGCCAGCTCGGCCTCGGTGGTGCCGCCCCGCTTGCACTCCTCGATGAAGGCCGCCAGCTTGGGGTTGTTGCGGGCGGCGTGCTGGGCCAGCGGGTGCTCGGGCGCCACGGCGCAGAAGGTCACCCCCATGATGGTGTCAGCCCGCGTGGTGAAGACGTACATCTTGCCATCGCCGATCAGCTGGCCGTCCTCACCCTGGATGGTGTGCGTGAAAGCGAAGCGCACCCCCTCGCTGCGGCCGATCCAGTTCTCCTGCATCAGGCGCACGCGCTCGGGCCAGCCGTTGAGCGTCGCCTGGTCGTTGCCGATCTGCACGTGGTCCAGCAGTTCCTGCGCGTAGTCGGTGATCTTCAGGTAGTAGCCGGGAATCTCGCGCTTTTCCACCAGCGCACCGGTGCGCCAGCCACGGCCGTCGATGACCTGCTCGTTGGCCAGCACGGTCTGGTCCACCGGATCCCAGTTCACCACCTGGGTCTTGCGGTAGGCGATGCCCTTCTCCAGCATCTTGAGGAACAGCCACTGGTTCCACTTGTAGTAGGCCGGGTCACAGGTGGCGACCTCGCGGCTCCAGTCGATGGCCAGGCCCATGGCCTGCATCTGGCCCTTCATGTAGGCGATGTTCTCGTAGGTCCACTTGGCGGGCGGTACGCCGTTCTTTAACGCCGCGTTCTCGGCCGGCAGGCCAAAAGCGTCCCAGCCCATGGGCATCAGGACGTTGTAGCCTTGCATGCGCAGCTGACGCGCGAGCATGTCGTTGATGGTGTAGTTGCGCACATGGCCCATGTGCAGCTTGCCGCTCGGATAGGGCAGCATGGAGCAGGCATAGAACTTCTTCTTGCCGGCGGCCTCGGTCACCCGGTAGGCATCGCGTGCGACCCAATGGCTGCGGGCGGCTTGCTCAACGTCGAGATGGTTGTATTTGTCTTGCATTTGGATTCACTCGGGGCAGCCCGATGGCCGCAACCGCCCCATTTTAAGGATGCCCGGACTCAGGGCTGCCGGGGTTGGGCGACGAAGCCGATGCGGCTCAGGCCGGCCTGGTGGGCCGCATCCAGCACCGCTACCACCTTGCCATAGGGCACGCTCTCATCGGCACGCAGCTGGACTTCGGTCTGGGGATTTAGCTGCGCGGCCAGGGCCAGGCGCTGGCGCAAGGCGTCCAGCGTCAGCGGCTGATCCTGGACATAGAGCTGGCCATCCTTGCCCAGGGCGATCTGCACCACCTGCGGCGCGTCCTGCGGCTTGGCGGCCTGGGCCTGCGGCAGGTCCAGCCGGAGTGAACTGGCCAGCAGGGGCGCAGTGAGGATGAAGATCACCACCAGCACCAGCATGACGTCGATCAGCGGCGTCATGTTGATGTCGCTCATGGGCTCGGGCCCGGTGGTGCGCTCCAGTCGGCCGAACGCCATCGCGGCTCAGCTTTCCCGCTGCCCCAGCAGCAGTTCGCGCAGGTCGAGCGCGAAGCCTTCCAGGTCCGCCTCGATCTGGCCGATGAAGCGACCGAACACGTTGTAGGCCAGCACGGCGGGAATAGCCACCGCCAAGCCGGCGGCGGTCATGATGAGCGCCTCGCCGACCGGGCCGGCGATGCGTTCGATGGTGATCTGCCCGGCACTGGCCATGCCGAGCAGCGCATGGTAGATGCCCCAGACGGTGCCAAACAGGCCGACAAAAGGCGCGGTTGACCCCACGGTCGCCAGCAGCACCTGGCCAAACTGCAAGCGGCGCAGCACGCCATGCAGGGCGTCGCGCAGCACACGCGTGAGCTGCTGCGCCCGCTCGCCGGCGGCGGCCAGTGTGCCGACGGCCTGCACCTGCGTCGCCTCGATCAGCGGCAGCAGCAGGGCCTCGCGGTCGAAGGCGCCCACCTTCAAACGCGCTTCCTCCAGCGAGCCGGACTGCCAGAAGGCTGCCGTGGCCCGCGCCGCGTCGCGGCGCGCGCGCTGCAGCAACCAACCCTTCCAGAAGATCACGACCCAACTGGCCACCGACATGGCCAGCAGCAGCACGGCCACCAGCCGGCTGATGGTGTCGCCCTGCTGGAAGAGCTCGACCAGGTTCATTTCAGGCCCAGCACGTCGAACATGTCGTACAGGCCGCTCTTGCGGCCGGCCAGGAAACGCACGGCGCGCAGGCTGCCCTGGGCGTAGGTGACGCGGCTGGATGACTTGTGCGTGATCTCGATGCGCTCGCCGGTGCCGGCGAACAGCACGGTGTGGTCACCGACGATGTCGCCTCCGCGCACGGTGGCGAAGCCGATGGAAGACGGTTCCCGCTCGCCGGTATGGCCATAGCGCTCGTAGACGGCACAGTCCTTGAGATCGCGCCCCAGGGCCGAGGCGATCACCTCACCCATCTTCAGCGCCGTGCCCGAAGGGGCATCGACCTTGTGGCGGTGGTGCGCCTCGATGATCTCGATGTCGTAACCGGTGGACAAGGCCTTGGCCGCCATCTCCAGCAGCTTGAGCGTGACGTTCACGCCCACGCTCATGTTGGGCGAGAGCATGATGGCAATGTCCTTGGACGCGGCCTCGATCTCGGCCTTCTGCGCCTCGGTGAAGCCGGTGGTGCCGATCACCAGATTCACCCCCAGTTCGCGGCACACCTTGAGGTGCGCCATCGTGCCCTCCGGGCGGGTGAAGTCGATCAGCGTACGCGCAGGTTGCAGTCCGGCCTTGAGGTCGGCCGTGATGGTCACGCCGCTGGCATGACCAAGAAAAGCCGTGGCATCGTTGCCGATGGCCGGGCTGGCGGGAACGTCAAGCGCGCCGGCCAGCGCGCAGTCATCGGCCGCCTGCACGGCCTCGATGAGCATGCGACCCATGCGCCCGGAGGCGCCGGCAATCGCAATGGGATGGGAATTGGATGCAGTCATGGCAATGCGGAATACTTAACGGGAGGTCGGCTCCAGCGGCGGGTAGCTCGGCGGCAGCGGCGGCAGGGCCTGAGGCGCTGCCGTCGCGGCCGGCGCCGTGAACTTCTGCAGGCTCTCGGGCGTGGCCTCCAGCACGGGCACCTTGGCTGGTCGGTTGTTGCCTTCCAGCGAGGTGGCGAACTCGGTCTCGGTCGGCAATGCGTCGTCTGCTTCAAAACGCTCCAGCAGATCGCCCTTGAAGAAGACCGTGACCCGGCGCGACAGCGGCTCGGTACCTTGGCGTCTGAAAGTGAAGACGTAGTCCCAGCGGTCGGCATGGAACACGCTGGCCAGCAGCGGCGTGCCAAGAATGTCGCGTACCTGGATGCGGCTCATGCCCGGGCGCAGCACGGCGACCTGCTCACGTGTCACCACGTTGCCCTGGACCACCGTGATGCGGTAGGGCTTGATGGATTCGACCAGGCGGTCGCCCGAGCCGTTGAGGCTGCCGCACGCAGTCAGGGTGAGGCCGGCAGCAACAGCCGCCAAGACCAGCCCCAGGCGAGGGATGTCGCGAAAAGAAACGGACATGGAACGAGGTGTAGCGATATGATCAGCCCATTGTAGCGGTTGAGCCCATTGCCATTGCCTGTCCGACCGTGGGAGAAAGACCTCAGATGAACACCATTGAAGAACTGAAAAGCACCGGACTCAAGGCCACTGTGCCGCGCCTGAAAGTGCTCGAGATCTTCCAGAAGGGCACGCAACGTCACATGACCGCCGAAGACGTGTTCCGCGTTCTGCTGCAGGACCGTTCCGACGTCGGTCTGGCCACGGTCTACCGGGTGCTGACCCAGTTCGAGCAGGCGGGCATCCTGACACGCAGCAACTTCGAGGGCGGCAAGGCGGTCTACGAACTCAACGAGGGGCAGCACCATGACCATCTGGTGTGCCTGGACTGCGGCAAGGTGGAAGAGTTCTACGACGCCGAGATCGAGAACCGGCAGAACGCCGTTGCCAAGTCCAAGGGCTTTGCCATCGCCGACCATGCACTGAGCCTGTACGCGCACTGCACCAAGGACAAGTGCCCGAGCCGGGTGAAGTAAGCCGGACGGACCACAGACGCTTCAGGACGCACCCGCTTCGCGTCACACGCAACGAAC
>CALRMF020000058.1:0-12212 GCA_943369035.1 Curvibacter sp. AEP1-3 | reverse complement strand
CCCCACGACCCGGCCACCACGCCGGTGCCCCCTGCCATGGACGACAACGACATCGGCGTGCTGACCTTTGACACCAACGGCGCGCTCTCCACCGTCCAGACCCGTACGCCCGTGACCGGTGTGCTGACCGCCACCGCCGACGAGACCCTGCCGATCACCTGGACCACCGCCATCGGCACCTTCAATGCCAACGTGGACTTCACCAACTCCACCCAGTACGCCTCCAGCTACAGCCTGACCACGCTGGACCAGGATGGTTTCTCCGAAGGTTCCTTCAGCGGTCTGAAGATCTCCGAGTCCGGCATCGTCACGGCGCGCTACGACAACGGCAAGAGCATTGACGCCTGCCAGATCCAGCTCGCCTCCTTCCGCAACAACCAGGGCCTGCAGCCGGTGGGCGGCGGCAACTGGATCGCTACCAACGCCTCCGGCCTGGCCGTGCTCGGCGAACCCGGCACCGCCAGCCTGGGTTCGGTGCGTTCGGGTGCACTGGAGGACTCCAACGTTGACCTGACGGCCGAGCTGGTGGCCATGATGACGGCGCAACGCGCCTACCAGGCCAACGTGCAGACCATCAAGACGCAGGACCAGGCCCTGTCCTCGCTCACCACCCTGCGTTGATGCACCAGCTACCCTGAACTGAGGAAAACCAGCCATGGACCGTCTGATCTACACCGCGATGACCGGCGCCAATGCGGCCGCGCACCGGCAGTCCGTGCTGTCGAACAACCTGGCCAATGTGTCGACGACCGGCTTCAAGGCCGAGCTATCGGCCTACCGCGCCGTGCCGCTGCGCGGCGATGGCGCCACCACCCGGGTGTTCGCGCTGGAAGCCACGAGCGGGCATCTGAGCACGCCCGGTTCGGCCCAGCACACCGGGCGCGATCTCGACGCCATGGCCCAGGGCAACTCATGGTTTGCCGTGCAGGGCCTGGACGGCACCGAGGCCTACACCCGCAATGGCTCGTTCCAGATCGGGCCGGACGGCACGCTCCAGACCATGGCCGGTCTGGCAGTGTTGTCCGATGGCGGTGCGCCCATCAACATCACGCCCGGCTCCATCCTCAGCCTGGGCAGCGACGGCACCATCAGCGCCAAGCTGGCCGGCCAGCCCAGCCAGACGGTGGGACGCCTCAAGCTCGTCACCCCGACCGCGGACGCGCCGATCAAGCGCAGCGACGACGGCCTGTTCCGCGCCGCCGGCGGCGACCCGCTGCCCAACGACGCCAACGCCCGCATGATGGTAGGCGCGCTGGAATCGTCCAACGTCAGTGCGGTCGAGACCATGGTCGGCATGATCCAGACCGCACGCCAGTTCGAGGCCCAGATGCGGTTGATGCAGACCGCCGAATCGAACGACCGTACAGCCGGCAAGCTGCTCAACCTGCAGGGCTGACGCACCACCGCCCGCTCCGCCTGAACCCAGAAGGACACCACCATGATCAACTCCCTGTGGATCTCCAAGACCGGCATGGAAGCCCAGCAGATGCAGCTGGACACCATCTCGAACAACCTGGCCAACGTCTCGACCACCGGCTTCAAGCGCTCCAACGTGGCGTTCGAAGACCTGATGTACCAGAACCTGCGCCAGGTCGGCTCCAACAGCACCGAACAGTCCCAACTACCCACCGGCCTGCAGCTCGGTACCGGCGTGCGCGTGGTCGGCACGGCGCGCCAGTTCACCCAGGGCAATGTGCAGCAGTCGGGCAACAACCTCGACGTCGCCATCCAGGGCAACGGCTTCTTCCAGGTCACCATGCCCGACGGCTCCATCGCCTACACGCGTGACGGCTCGTTCAAGATCAATGCCCAGGGCCAGGTGGTGACCAACAGCGGATTCCCTGTCGCCAACGGCATCACCGTGCCGGCCGATGCGGAAAACATCACCATCAGCGCCGAAGGCGCGGTCACGGCCTCGGTCAAGGAAGGCGGCCGCATGGTCAACCGCCAGATCGGCAACATCGCCCTGGCCAGCTTCATCAACCCGGCCGGTCTGGAGCCGCGCGGCCAGAACCTCTTCATGGAGACCGCCGCCTCCGGCCAGCCCAACACCAGCACCCCCGGTCTCAACGGCATGGGCACGCTGATGCAGGGCTACCTGGAGACCTCCAACGTCAACGTGGTGCAGGAGCTGGTGACCATGATCCAGACCCAGCGCGCCTACGAGATGAACTCCAAGGCCATCCAGACCTCCGATCAGATGCTGCAGAAACTGGGACAACTGTGATGAGCACCACCGTCTACTCCACCATGCAACGCCTGGGCTGGGTCGTGGTCGTGACCGGCCTGTGCGCCGGCTGCGAGACCATGCAGCCCAAGGTCGACTTTGCCGAAACCAAACCCGTGGTGCAGCCCCAACCGGTGGCACAGCGCGCCAGCGGCAGCCTGTACCAGCAGGTCAGCTACCGGCCCGGCTTCGAGGATCCGCGCGCACGCTTTGTCGGCGACATCGTGACCATCCGCATTGTCGAGAATGTCACGGCCAGCCAGAAGTCCTCCACCACGGCCAACCGCACCTCCAGCGCCGACGGCTCGATCACGGCCGTACCGGGGCTGGATTTCCCGGATGCCGCGTCCACCAACCGCACGCGCATCAGCGCCAATTCGGCCAACGACTTCTCCGGCAAGGGCGGCACCGAAAGTGCCAACACCTTCTCCGGCTCGATCACCACCACGGTGGCCGAGGTCCTTCCCAACGGGCATCTGCTGGTGGTGGGGGAAAAACAGATCGGCGTCAACCAGAACGTCGACGTGCTGCGCTTCACGGGCACGGTGAACCCGCGTTCGATCCTGCCCGGCAATATCGTGAACTCCAGCCAGGTGGCCAACGTGCGCGTGGAGTCCAAGGCACGCGGCGCCCAGAACGAAGCGCAGACAGTTGGCTGGTTAATGCGGTTCTTTTTCAGCTTTTTGCCGTTCTGAGCCGATACAGAATCAGACCAACCGGTATCGACTGTATCGACCGTTTACGCCAGTACTTGAGTTTCACGCCATGAATGCCCGTCCACTTTCCTCCGCGCTGAACCGGCTGTTGCGCCTGGCCGCCGGCCTGCTGGCCGCCTGTGCGCTGGCGGGCCTGCCGGCCCACGCCGCGCGCATCAAGGAAGTGGCGGCCATCGAGGGCGTGCGCAGCAACCAGCTGACCGGCTTCGGCCTGGTCATCGGTCTGGATGGCACCGGCGACCAGACCACCCAGATGCCCTACACCACGCAGAGCATGAGCAACTATCTGCAGCAGATGGGCATCACCCTGCCGCCGGAGTTGAGTTCGCGGCTGCAACTCAAGAACGTCGCCGCCGTGCTCGTCACGGCCCAGCTGCCGGCCTTCGCCCGACCGGGCCAGACCATGGACGTGACGGTGTCCTCCCTGGGCAATGCCAAGTCGCTCAAGGGCGGCACGCTGATTTCCACCCCGCTCAAGGGCGCCGACGGCGAGGTCTATGCCTTGGCCCAGGGCAGCCTGATCGTGGCCGGCGCGGGTGCTGCCGCCGGCGGCAGCAAGGTCCAGATCAATCACCTGAGCGCCGGCCGCATTCCGAACGGCGCCCAGATCGAGCGCGCCGTGCCGACGCCGCTGCTCGAAGGCAACAGCATCCGACTGGGGCTCGACGCTTCCGACTTCCAGACCGCCCGCCGCGTGGCCGAGGCCATCAACAGCCGCTTCGGCAGCGGCGTGGCGCGTGCGCTCGACGGTCGCACGGTGGACGTGCAGGCGCCGACCGACCCGAACGCCCGCGTCACCTTCATCGCCGAAATGGAAGAACTGCCGCTGGAACGCTCGATCAGCGCGGCCAAGGTGGTCATCAACTCGCGCACCGGCTCGGTGGTGCTGAACCAGGCCGTCACCCTGGGGCCCTGCGCCATTGCGCACGGCAACCTGTCGGTCAGCATCAGCTCCACCCCCGTGATCAGCCAGCCGGGCCCGCTGTCGGCCGGCCAGACGGTGGTCACCCAGAAAACCGACATCCAGATCAAGCAGGAGCCCGGCATCCTCATCCAAGTGCCCGCCTCGCCGCAGCTGTCGGACGTGGTGCGGGCCCTCAATGCCCTGGGCGCCACGCCGCAGGACCTGCTGGCCATCCTGCAGGCCATCAAGGCCGCGGGGGCGCTGAACGCGGAGCTGGAGGTGATCTGACATGAGCGGCGGCGACCTCTCCACAGCCAACGCGCTCGCACTCGATGCGCGTTCGCTGAACCACATCAAGCTGCAGGCGGGCAAGGACTCGCCGGCCGCCATCAAGGAGGCCGCCAAGCAGTTCGAATCGCTTTTCATGCGCGAGCTGATCAAGAGCATGCGCGAGGCCACCATGAAATCCGGCCTGCTGGACAGCGCGCAGGGCGACCTGGCCAGCGACATGCTGGACCAGCAGCTGTCGGTGCAGATGTCCGGCCGTCCCGGTGGCCTGTCGGACGTGATCGCCCAGCAGCTGTCGCGCCAGATGGGCGTGAGTGAGCAGGCCGGCAGCACCGTGGGCCGCGCCGCCAGCAAGGCGGCAATCCAGCCCGCGCCCGGCGCCAGCGCCTCGCCCACCGCCAGCCAGACCAGCTTCGTGCAGCGCTTCAACCAGGTCGCCGCCAAGGTGGAGCAGAGCAGCGGCATTCCCGCCAGCTTCATGCTCGGCCAGGCCGGTCATGAGACCGGCTGGGGCCGACGCGAAATCATGAACGCCGACGGCTCGACCTCCTTCAACCTGTTCGGCATCAAGGCCGGCCCGGGCTGGAAGGGCAAGGTCGCCGAGGTCACCACCACCGAGTACGTCGACGGCGTGCCACGCAAGACGGTGGCCAAGTTCCGCGCCTACGAGTCGTACGAAGAGTCGTTCCGCGACTACGCCCGCCTGATCACCGAAAGCCCGCGCTACGCGCAGGTGCGCCAGCAGACCGGCTCGGTCTACGGGTTCGCCAGCGGCCTGCAGCGTGCCGGCTATGCCACCGACCCGGCCTATGCCAGCAAGCTGAGCCGCGCCATCAACACCACGCTGCAGCTGCAGCGCGCCATGGCCTGAGGACCTGAAGCATGGGTGGCATCCTCAACGTCGGTTCCCGCGCGCTGCTGGTCAACCAGAAGATCCTGGAGACGGTTGGCAACAACATCGCCAACGTCAACACGCCGGGCTACTCGCGCCAGAACGTGGTCGTGCAGAGCGTGGCCGGCCAGTTCACCGGCGGCGGCTACTACGGCAACGGTGTCGACATCACGACCGTCCAGCGCAACTACAGCGACTTCCTGACCCGTCAGGCGGCGTTGATGAAATCGGTCGCTTCCTCCGATGCCGCGCGCTACGACAAGCTGCAGCAGCTCGAAGGCGTCTTCACCGGCGGCGCCGACGGCCTGGGCGCGTCCATCAGCGACATGATGAATTCGTTTTCGGACATCATCAGCGCGCCCTCGGATCTGACCGCGCGCTCGGTGGCCCTGACCAGCGCCGACGAGATGGCGGCCCGCTTCCAGTCGGCCGCCGGCCAGCTCGACAGCATCCGCCTGGGCGTGACGCAGCAGCTGCAGAACGGCGTGGCTGCCGTCAACACCCTGGCCACCCAGATCGCCAAGGTCAACGGCGAGATCGCCCGCGCGCTGGGCAGCGGCCACACGCCGAACGACCTGATGGACCAGCGCGACCAGCTGATCAACGACCTCAACAAATACGTCCAGACCTCGACGGTGTCTTCCAGCGACGGCACCATCAACGTCTTCGTCGCCGGCAGCCAGTCCCTGGTGCTGGGCAACAAGGCCGGCCAGGTCGAACTGACCACGACCGCCTTCTCGGGCGACTCCAGCCAGAGCCAGCTCAACATCCGCATGAGCGGCATCAGTTCGCCGCTGGATCAGACCATGCTGCGCGGTGGCGAGCTCGCCGGCTTGCTGCAGTTCAAGAACGGCGACCTTCAGACTGCCACCAACCTGCTCGGTCGCATGGCCCTGGCGATTGGCACCCGCATCAATGAGCAGCAGGCACTCGGCCTGGACCTCAATGGCAATGCCGGCGCCGCGCTGTTCAACATGAGCGCCATGCCGGCCGGCTACCCGGCCAGCACCAACTCCTTGCCCGGCACTGCACTGACCCTGGCCGTGCAGTCCAACCCTTCCGGCACGACCCAGTTCGTGCCAAGCGACTACGAGTTGACCTTCACCTCCGCCACGGCCGGCAGCATCACCCGCCTGACGGACGGCCAGGTCACGGCGTTCGACTTCTCGGTCACCAACCCGGTGCAGATCGACGGCCTGGAAATCAACAAGAGCGTTGCCGCCGCCGCCGTCGGCGACCGCTTCCTGCTCAAGCCCTTCAGTACCGCCGCTGGCAGCATCCAGACCGCGTTCTCGTCACCACGCGGCCTGGCCATGGCCAACCCGGTGAGCGCCAGCGTGGGTGCCGCCAACACCGGCACGCTGACGGTGGCCGACCTCACCACGCGCTCGGTGCCGGTGCCGGCGGCCGTCACGCTGAACTTCACCAGCGCCAGCACCTACACCCGTTCCGACACCGGCGCCACGGTCTACACCTACACGCCGGGCACGCCGATCGAGTACAGCACGGCGCCGCCGCTGACCGGCTGGTCGCTCACGCTCAAGGGCACGCCGCAGCCCGGCGACACCTATTCGGTGCAGCCCAATGCCTACCCGGCCCTGAATGCCGGCAACGCCCAGGCCATGCTGAACCTGCGCGACCTGGCCATGTTCGACGGCGGTCCGCTGACTGACGGTTATGCCGGCCTGATGGCCGAGGTGGGCGTGATGGTCCAGAGCGCCGAATCCGCCGCCACGGTGTCGCAGAACATTGCCGCCAACATCGAACAGCAGCGCTCGGCCGTGTCAGGCGTGAACCTCGATGAAGAAGCCGCCCGCATGCTGCAGTACCAGCAGGCCTACCAGGCCTGCGGCAAGATGATGCAGCTGGCCCAGACCATGTTCGAGAGCCTGCTGCAGAGCCTGGGCCGCTGAGGCCTGAAAGAGAACCGACCATGACCGCACGCCTGAGCACCGCCAATGCCTATGAGAACTCGCTGAACCGGCTGACCAGCCGGCAAGCCGCGCTGGCCGAACTGCAGGAAAAGCTGACCGCCGGCAAGAAGGTGCTGCGCCCGAGCGACGATCCCACCGGTGCGGCACAGGCTGAGCGCGCCATGACGCGCATCAGCCGCATCGAGACCGAGCAGCGTGCGCTGAACGTGCAGAAGAACTCGATGGCCCTGGTCGAGTCCACGCTCGGCAACGCCACTGAGACCCTGCAGAACATCCGCGACCTGGTGGTCGGTGCCGGCAACGGCGGCTACACCAACGTGAACCGCACCAGCATCGCCGAGCAACTGGCCGCGCTGCGCGAGCAGCTGTTCGCCCAGGCCAATAAGGTCGACAGCAACGGCGTGCCGCTGTTTGGCGGCCTGGGCAGCGCCACGGCGCCGTTCACCGACGCCATTGCCGGCGTCACCTTCAACGGCATTGCCGGCCAGACCTCGGCCTCCACCACGTCCATCCCGAGCGCCATGGATGGCCAGGCGGTGTGGATGAACGTCGCCAGCGGCAATGGCGTGTTCGACGTCTCGCCTGGCGCCGGCAACACCGGCACCGCCTGGACCGACGTCGGCCAAGTCATCAACCCCTCGGCCGTGACCGGCGACAACTACACCGTCACCTTCACCGTGACCGCCACCACGCCACCGGTCACCACCTACGACATCGTCAACACCACCACCGCGACCACCGTGGCCACCGGCCAGCCCTACACCAAGGGCCAGTCGATCCAGTTCGACGGCATGGCGGTGCGGGTAGATGGTGATCCGGCCAACGGCGACACCCTGGCCGTGGCGCCGAGCACGACCACCAACATCTTCAAGGTGATCGACGACGCGATCGCCGGCATCCGCGGCGCCCCCAACGGCCACACGCTGAATCAGGCCTTCACCCGTGCGCTGGCCGAGATCGACACCGGCATGGGCCGCATCCAGTCGGCGCGCGGCTTCGCCGGCGACCTGCTGAACCGCGCCGACACCATCGACAGCAACCAGGAAACCAAGTCGGTGCAGCTGCAGGCTGACCGCTCGCGCGCCGAAGACATCGACATGGTCAAGGGCATTTCCGATTTCCAGAACCAGCAAACCGGCTACAGTGCGGCCCTGCAGACCTATGCACAGGTGCAGCGCCTCTCGCTGTTCAATTTCCTGGGGTAAACCGCCCCCCTTCGCCATGGCGCAAACGGTACTCGGCAACATCACCCTGGGTTACCAGCTGCTGTGGAATCCGCAGCGCCAGCCGGCCGCGGCTCAGCTGTTCGTCAATGCCGACGCCGAGGTACCGGTCGATGCTCGCCACCTGCTGGCCGCGCTGGGCGAGTTGTGGCCAGAGTCTGCACCGCCGCTGCTCCTGACCCTGCAGTCCCTGCCCCTGCTGCTGGACCTGCTCGACCACGCCGGCCCCGCCGATCCGTGGCTGCGGATCAACGAGTCCTGGCTGGAACAGCCTGAACTGGCCCGGCGCGTGCACCAGGCGCAGCAGCGCGGCCTGCCGCTGGTCTGGCACGGCGAAGCCGGCCAGCGTCCCGGCCCGGCCCTGGGCCAGGGTTTTCACAAGCACATCATCAGCCTGACAGCGGACGAAACCTTGCAGGCCCTGCGCGCCGCGCTGCGCCGGCAGCGTGAGGTGAAGGATGCGGCACAAGCCGCCAGCCCGGTGGCCGCCGGCCAGATCTACGACAGTGTGGCCAGCCGGGCGCTGGCCGAACACTGCCTGGACCAGCAAGGCGCCTGGGCCCTGACCGGCTGGCCGGTGGAGGATGTGCTGCACGGCTACCAGCAGCAGCCGATTCCGCCCGACCAGGCCACCCTGAGGCGCCTGATCGAGGCCATCGACGCCGATGCCTCGCTCGACGCCATCGAGCGCCTGCTGAGCGAAGAACCGGTGCTGGCCTGGCGCTTCCTGCGCTACGTCAACTCGCCCGGCCTGGGCCTGCGCAGCGAGGTCGAGTCGATCCGCCGCGGCCTCATGGTGCTGGGCTATTCGGTCCTCAAGGCCTGGGTCCTCGAGCAACTGGCGCAGGCCACGGACGACCGCAACCTGCAGCCGGTCCGTACCGCACTGGTCATGCGCGCCCACCTGATGGAGCGCCTGCTCGATGCTGGCGAGGAAGACAACCTGCGGCGCGAGGTCTACCTCTGCGGCCTGCTGTCGCAGATTGACCTGCTGCTGGGCGAGCCGCTGGCCACCGTGCTGGCGCGTCTGCCGCTGCCGGAGCGCATCACCACCGCGCTGCTGCAGCACAACGGACCCTACGCCCCTTACATCGAGATCGCCGCCGCGCTGGCCTCGCCCGACACCCGTACCACGCACGCGCTGTGCGACGCGCACCAGATCGGCCTGGAAGAGGTCAACCGCGCCCTGCTGCGCACGCTCGCCGCCGTTCAGGCACGCCCGGCCTAGAGCCGGCCGGCGTGACGCGAGGTCCGTTGGACCTCACCCCGCACCTTTGAGAACACACGCCAGAACTGCGCATCCTGCGTGGTCGCGAAGTTGATGCGCATCAGCGTGCCGGGTTGGCGGCTGGCATGGAACAGCGCCCCCGGCGCCAGCAGATAGCCTTCATCCAGCATGCGCTGCGCCAGCGCATCCGTGTCCACCCCGGTGTCCACCCAACCGAACAGGCCCGCCGGCGGCGCGGCAAAGCGGCAGCCATGTGCCAGCGCCAGTTTCACGCTGCGCGCACGCGCCTGGTCGAGCCGGGTGCGGATGCGCTCGGCATGGCGGCGCAGCTGTCCCTGCTCGATGCACCAAGCCAGCGCCTTCTCCAGCAACGCCGGCGTGGTCAGGGTCGACAGCAGCTTGGTGTTGAGCAGCCGCTCAACCAGTGCCGGCGGCGCAGCCAGGTAGCCAATGCGCCAGCCGGGCGCCAGGATCTTGGCGAAGCCGCTGACGTAGATCGTGCGCTGCAGCTCGTCAAGCGCGCACAGGCGGGTCGCGTGCTCGGACGCGAGATGACTGTAGGTGTCGTCTTCGACCACATGGAAGTCGTGGGCGTTGGCCAGCTGCAGGATGCGGTGCGCGCTGCCCGGCGTGAGGCAGTAGCCGGTCGGGTTGTGGAACACGCTGACGCTGACGAACAGCTTGGGCCGGTGGACTTCGCAGTAGCGCGCCATCACGTCCAGGTCCGGCCCATCGGCGCCACGCGGCACCGGCAGGATGCGCATGCCCGAAGCACTCAGGCGCGCGAACTCGATGGCCCAGCCGGGTTCTTCCACCATCACCGGATCGCCCGGGCGCAGCAGCGTGCGGCTCACGATGTCCAACGCGTGCGATGCGCCCACGGTGGTGATGATCTGCTCGGGCGCAGCCTGCACGTTCAGGCCGGCCAGCTTGTGCGACAGCGCTTGGCGCAGGCCTGCATCGCCGGCCGGCTCGCCATACTGCAGCGAGAACGCCTTGAGCGACGGCGTGCTTGTGACGCGGCGCACCGCCGTCGGCATGAACGTCGTCTCCAACCAGTCCGCCGGAAACACCCCCGTGCCGGGCTGCGGCTTGTCGCCATGGCCGTGGAACATGGCGCGGATCAGCGCGGTGGCATCCACTGGTGCAGGCGCATCTGATGCGCCGCGGGCCGGGCGCCGGGCGGCTGGCAGCGCACTCGCCTGGGGGGTGGACGATGGCGCCTCGCGCACGAAGAAGCCGCGGTTTCGGCGCGCCTCCACCAGACCCTGGGCCAGCAGCTGGTCATAGGCGGCCACCACGGTCGAGGGGCTCACACCCTGCTGCTGCGCGCATTGCCGCACCGACGGCAGCCGGGTGCCCGGCGACAACAGGCAGTCACGGATACGCTGCGCGAAGCGGCCGGCGAGCTGCTCCGACAGCGATTGCGACGCCATGGGCATCAACATGGGGAACTCCTTGATCCTCTGTGTTGCCCTCGCAGGCAATACAGTTTGGGAGATTGTTTGCAAAACTGTACTGGTAGTGTGCTGATTCCGCCGATAAAGTCAAATCCATGCACCACCGGCCCCCGCCTCATGACCAGCGCTGAATTCACCGCCCTGCTGATGCTGACCACGGCAGCCAGCTTCACGCCGGGGCCCAACACCACCCTGTCCACCGCCCTGGCGGCCAACGGCGGCTTGCGCCAGGCGCTGCGCTTCGTGCTCGCCGTGCCGGTGGGCTGGGGCCTGCTCTTCAGCCTGTGCGCGGGGGGTGTCGGGGCCATGGTGGTGGCCCTGCCGCCGCTGCGCATCGGCATCCAGGCCGCCGGCATCGGCTACCTGCTGTGGCTGGCCTTCCGGCTGGCCCGCACCCGCCAATGGGCGCACGCCGATGCAGCGCCACTCACCATCGGCTTCGGCCAGGGGGTGCTGCTGCAGTTCCTCAACATCAAGGCCTGGATGCTGGCACTGACGGTGGTGGCGGGCTGGTTGGCCGGGCATGAGGATGCGGCGGCACGTTTTGCCCTTGTCCTGCCGCTGATGCTGGCCTTCGGCCTGGCCAGCAATCTCACCTACGCCCTCATCGGCTCGCTGCTGCGCCACTGGCTCAGCGGCCCCGACGGCTCGGGCGCGCGGCTGCGCTGGTTCAACCGCGCCATGGCCGCGGTGCTGCTGCTCACCGCCGCGTGGATGAGCACGTTCTGAGATGAAGCACCCCCTGAACCGCTGCGCGGCATCCCCCTCTCTCGCCTGCGGCGGGAGGGGGACCGCACCGACGGCCCGGCCAAGCCGGTGCCATGCTGCGGCTGGGCTTTGCGCCTCCCCGCTTCATGCGTCGGGGGTGACGCACAGCGTCATGGACAACTGATATGGCGCCCCATCCGAACCACCGTCGCTCCGGCCTCTGGCTCGGCCTGCTGGGCGTGGCCATCTTTGCGCTGACGCTGCCGATGACACGCCTGGCCACCGGCTCGCCGGAGGCACCGCAGCTCTCGGGCCTGTTCATCGCGCTCGGACGGGCGGTGGTGGCGGCCGCCCTGTCGGCACTGTGGCTGCTGGCGCTGCGCGCACCGCTGCCGCCTCGCCAGCACTGGCCGGCGCTGGCCGTGGTGGCGCTGGGCGTGGTGTTCGGCTTTCCGCTGTGCACCTCCATCGCCATGCGCCAGGTGGAGGCGGTGCACGCCAGCGTCATCGTCGGCGTGCTGCCGCTGGCCACTGCCGGCGTGGGCGCCTGGCTGCACCGCCAGCGGCCCTCGGCCGGCTTCTGGCTCTGTGCGCTGGCCGGCAGCGCGCTGGTGGTGGCCTTCGCCCTGCTG
>CALRMF020000057.1:0-12219 GCA_943369035.1 Curvibacter sp. AEP1-3 | reverse complement strand
ATGGGGTCAGGGATCACGCGGGCAGCGTTTCCATATGCAGCGCCAGCGAGCTTGCCAGTGTAGTGCGCTGTTCGTGCACCAGCTGCAGTACGACGTCGAGCAGCGCAGGCGAGATCATGAAGCCGTGGCGGTACAGGCCGTTGACCTGCAGCGCACGTGGCCCGAGCTGGCGGATCGCCGGCAGGTTGTCCGGCAGTGTGGGGCGGCACTGGGTGGCGATCTCCAGGATGCGTGCCTCGGCAAAGCCGGGGTGCACCGCGTAGGCGGCGCTCAGCAGTTCCAGCGTCGAGCGCACGCTCGGCGGCGAGAGGTCGTTGCTCTCGATCTCGGTGGCGCCGATCACGAACACATGGTCCTGTTTGGGGGCGATGTAGATCGGGTAGCGCGGGTGGATCAGGCGGGTGGGGCGGCTCAGGGAGACTTCGGGCGCATGGATGCGTGCCACCTCGCCGCGCACGCCGCGCAACTGGCCCCAGTCGGCCAGGGCGCCCAGGCCGCGGCAGTCGAACACCCAGTCCGGTTGCCCGCTCTCGCCGGGTTGGAAGTCCTGCGGGCCGCGCGGGCTGTTCCAGTGCAGCGCCACCTGCAGGGCTTGCAGTTCGTGCAGCAGCGCCGCCAATAACTGGCGGTTGTCCAGCTGGCCCTCACCCGGTAGGTACAGCCCTTGTGCGAAGCGACTTTCGAGACTGGGCTCCAGTTGGCGCACGCCCGCCGCGTCGAGTGTCTGCAGTTTCGGCAGCGTCGGCACCTTCTCGCTGGTCGTGTGGAGCAGCCGGGCAAAGCGCTGTGCCTCGGCCGCGTCCTGCCGGTGCCAGAGGATCAGGGTGCCCGCCTGCTGGAAGTACACCGGCTGCGACAACTGGGCGATCAACTGGGGCCAACGCGCCAGGGCATAGCGCCCCATCTCGACCACGCTGGGCTCGGTGATGGCCGACTCCGCCAGAGGCGACAGCATGGCGGCGGCAATGCGGGCCGGTGAGCCTTGCGCATCGGCGTCGCCGGCCTCGAAGACCGTGACCTGATGGCCGGCGCGCGCCAGTTGCCAGGCCAGCAGCCGGCCCATGAGGCCGGCGCCCAGCACGACGCAGTGAAGATGGGTGCTCGTAGACATTTCAAATGGCCCGATAATTTTCGTCATGACAAACACGACTCTGAGTGGAAGCGAAAAACATTACCCGCGCGTGCTCTCCATCGCGGGTTCCGACAGCGGCGGTGGCGCTGGCATCCAGGCTGACCTCAAGACGTTCAGCGCCCTGGGCTGCTACGGCATGACGGCCATCACGGCGTTGACGGCGCAGAATACCCAGGGGGTGCGCGCCATCCACGGCGTACCGCCCGAGTTCCTGGTGGCACAGATCGACGCCGTGGTCGAGGACATCGGCGTCGACGCGGTGAAGATCGGCATGCTGCATGCGCCCGAGGTGGTGCGCGTGGTGGCGCAGGCCATCCGGCGCCATGGCTTGCAGCACGTGGTGCTGGACCCGGTGATGGTGGCCACCAGCGGCGACCGCCTGATCGCCGAGGAGACCGTGGCGGTGCTGGTGCAGGAGCTGTTCCCGTTGGCCACCGTGATCACGCCCAACCTCGATGAGGCGGAGCTGCTGCTGGGGCACACCATCGATGGCATCGCCGCGCTGGAGCCGGCGGCGCGCGAGCTGCTGGCACTGGGCGCGCACAACGTGTTGCTCAAGGGTGGTCACCTGCAGGGTGATGAGGTGGTGGACCTGCTGTTGCGGCCCGAGATGCCGCCGCTGCGGCTGGCTTCGCCGCGCATCGCCAGCCACAACGTGCATGGCACGGGTTGTACCTTGTCGTCTGCCATTGCGGCCCATCTGGCCTTGGGCCTGACGCTGGACGAAGCGGTACGCCGCGCCCGGGACTACATCCTGGCCGCGATCGCGTCGGGGGCCACGGTGCGCACCGGCCACGGGCATGGTCCGCTCAACCACGGGCATGCTCCGGTGGCCATGCACGTGCTCTAGGCACCGCATCAACGCCCCTCCTGCGGACGGGTCAGCCAGGCCAGCCCGAAGGTCGCCGCCAGCGTGGGCAGAGCCGACCCCCAGTGCGGCGCCCACTGCGCCAGCCCGTGGTAGATCGCGATGCCGGCCAGCCACAGCAGCGCGGCCCTCACGTCCACCCGGCGAGCGATCGCCGCCGTCGTCGCAGGCCACGCCGACAGCCGGCCCAGGATCACGCCGTACAGCGGCACGAACACCGAACTAAGCAGCAACAGGAAGGGCTCGATGCTGTGCATGGGCAACACCAGCGCCAGGCCGGTGCACAGCACCGCCAAGGCCATGCCCCAGCGGCGCAGGCTCCAGGCCGGCAGCAGGCTCTGGCTGGAGACGGCGCCGGAGTAGACGTCGCCATAGGCGTTGTCGATCTCGTCGATCAGGATCAGTCCCAGCGCGATCAGACCCCCCTGGGCCAGCAGCAGGGCGGTGACGAGCTGCGTGCCGGGTGCTGCCACGCTGGCCACCAGCACCCCCAGCGCATAGCACCAGATGTTGGCCACGGCATAACCCAGCCAGGTGCCGCCCAGCGCCGCGCGGCCACTGCGGCCATGGCGCGCGTAGTCGGCCACCAACGGCAGCCACGAGACCGGCATGGCGATCACCAGGTCCATGGCCGACAGCAGGCCCATGCCGCCGGTGCCCGGCCGGCTCCAGAAGGCGTCAAAGCCCTGCGCCTGCAGCTGACTGCCGAACTGCCAGCTCAGCCACAGCAGCGACAGCACGACCAGGGGCAGGCCGTAGCGGCCGATGAACTTGCGCACCAGCGTCAGCATGGAGCCGGCCATCAGCAGCACCAGCACGGCGCCCCAGAGCGTCGTGGTCAGCAGCAGGCCCAGTGGCCCGTCCAGCGCCAGGCCGGAGGACTGCTGGGCGATGGTCGCGGTGCCTTCACGCATTACCACCAGCTCGAAGGTGGTCCAGCCGATCAGCTGCACGATGTTGAGCAGCACGGGCAGGCGGGCAAAGGCGCTGCCGTAGGTGGCATGCATCAGGCCGGCGCTGCTCAGGCCCCGCTCGCAGCCCAGCCGCGCCGTCCAGCCCAGCAGGCCGGCGCCGATGAGTGAGCCCAGCACGATGGCCAGTGCCGCGTCGCGCGGGCCGACGGCCGGCACCAGGTAGGCGCCGACCTGCATGACCAGCAGGCCCACGCCGAGGCTGAACCAGAGGGCCGCATGCTGAGGCCAGCCGAAGACGCGCTCGTGTGCGGGAATGGCCTTGAGGGCCGGATTGGAAATCGTCAAAGAATCAGCCATAGCTTGCTCCAAGCAATATGGCAGGGGGCGGATGGCCGGCGGTGCGCGTCACCCGGATTGGCAACATGGCACGGCGGGCCTGCTTCCCTGCGCGAGGATTACCTCAGTCAGGTTCAAAGGGACTGTCTCAGTCGCAGCCTGTGAAGGCCGCAACACCCCTAGCGAACGTGCCCGGATGGGCACGGACGAATTGTAGGCGCAAGAAAAAGCCCGCGCGAGGCGGGCTTGATCTGAATCGGAACTTCTTGACGAAGCTCAGTCGAAGACCGGCGTTTCCACGCCCAGCACCTTGTGCAGCTTCGGGCTGGTGGTGGTGTACTGCAGGAAAACCTTCTTCTCCGGGAAGATGAAGGGCATGGCGCCGAAGGCGGCCAGCGCGCATTCGTGGAAGCCCGAGAGGATGAGCTTCTTCTTGCCCGGGTAGGTGTTGATGTCGCCCACGGCGAAGATGCCGGGCACGCTGGTGGAGAACTTCTCGGTGTCCACCAAGAGCTGCTTGCGCTCGATGGCCAGGCCCCAGTCGGCGATCGGGCCGAGCTTCGGGGAGAGGCCGAAGAACACCAGCAGCATGTCCAGCGGCACCACGCGGGTCACGCCGTCACCGCCGGTGACCTTCACCGCGGTCAGCTTGTCGTCCTTCTCTTCGAAGCCGGTGATCTGGCCGACCATGAACTGCATCTCATACGCGTCGCACAGTTCCTTCATCTTGGCCACGCTGGCCGGGGCGGCCTTGAAGCCGTCGCGGCGGTGCACCAGGATCACGCTCTCGGCCTTGTTCGGGCCTTCGGCGGTGAAGTTCAGCGTCCAGTCCAGCGCGGAGTCACCGCCGCCAACGATCAGCAGGTTCTTGCCGGCGAAGTCGGCCGGGCTCTTGACCCGGTAGAACAGCTGCGAGCCCTCGAACTTCTCCAGCCCGTCCACCTTGAGCGTGCGCGGCTCGAAGGCGCCCACACCGGCGGCGATGAAGATGGTCTTGGTGATGAACTGGGTGCCCTTGCTGGTCTCGACGAAGAAGCGACCGTCGTCCTGCTTCTGCACCGTCGTGACCGTCTGGCCCAGGTGGAAGGTGGCGCCGAAGGGTTCGATCTGCTTGAGCAGCGCGTCGGTCAGTTCCTTGCCTGTGCACACCGGCACCGCCGGGATGTCGTAGATCGGCTTGTCGGGGTACAGCTCCATGGGCTGGCCGCCAGGGTAGGCGAGCGAGTCGATCACATGGGCCTTGATCTCGAGCAGGCCGAGTTCGAAAACCTGAAACAGGCCCACCGGGCCGGCACCGATGATGACGGCATCGGTCTCGATCGGGCCCTCATGGGCTTTGGCGGTTTGAATCACTTCTTGACTGAGTTTGGGTTCCATTTAGCGAATCAGCTCTTTGAGCTTTCCGGTCTTGTCTTTCCACTCTTCCGCATCGGGCAGGGCGGCTTTGCGTTTGGTGATGCTCTTCCAGGTCGGCAGCTTGGCCAGATCGGCGTTGAGCTGGGTCATGTGCTGCTGGTCGGCCGGCACGTCTTCCTCGGCGTAGATGGCGTTGACCGGGCACTCCGGAATGCAGACGGCGCAATCGATGCACTCATCCGGATCGATGGTCAGGAAGTTCGGGCCTTCGCGGAAGCAATCAACGGGGCAGACATCAACGCAATCGGTGTACTTGCAGCGGATGCAGGATTCGGTGACGACGTGGGTCATTTGTAATTTTTCAGGAAATTGGTGGAAGCCCTTGATTTTATTGGGTTTTGCATTTGGCTGAAATTCTCGTCCTTGTCAGGGTGAGGGTTGTTGAGATAGGTCAATCCACCAGGGCCGCACCGGCGGTGCGGTGGCTGGCCGTGTCCACCAGGATCAGCGCGCCCTGGCCACGCGCGCGGGCAAAGGGCAGCGCGGGCAACGGTTCCTGCAGCGCCAGCTCGACATGGCCGATGGCGTTCGGCTCCAGCTGGGTCGCTTCTTCCTCGGCCAGGGTATGGATGTTGAGCTTGTGCGCAATGCGCTTGACCTTGGCCTTGACCCAGCGGTGGCCATGCAGCGCCCAGTACACGCGCCCCGCCACCAGCGGTTCGTCGTCGAGCCAGGCCACGGTGGCGCGCAGCTCACGCTGCGGCGCCGCCTCGCTGGCCTCGGCCAGCAGCCAGTCGCCGCGCGACACATCCACTTCCCGGGCCAGCACGATGCCGGCGCTGTGCCCGGCGGCGACCGCCTGCGGCTGGCGCACATGGTTCAGCACCTGCGCCACCACGGCACTCTGGCCGCTCGGGAAGACGCGCACCGCATCGCCCGGCTGCACGCCACCGGCGGCGACGCGGCCCCAGAACACGCGCCGGCCCTGGCTGGTGTCGCTGGACGCGGAGAACTTTTCGACCCACTGCACCGGAAAGGCCAGCGGCAATGCCGTGTCGGCCTGGGTCACCGGCAGGTGCTCCAGGATCTCCAGCAGCGTCGGGCCGCCGTAGCCGCACCAGCCAGCCTCAGCCGGGGCATCGACCACGTTCCAGCCTTTGAGCGCGGAGACCGGCACGATGGCCGTCACGTCCAGGCCGGCGCTGGCGGCAAAGGCCTGCAGCGCGGCGCGGATGTGGCTGAAGGCCTGTTGGGCGTCGGCCACGGCATCGAGCTTGTTGACGGCAAACACGATGGACGGCACGCGCAGCAGTTTGAGCAGCAGCGAGTGGCGCCGTGTTTGCGGCAGCAGGGCCAGGGCAGCGTCTTGCCAGTCGAGCTTGGTGGCATCGACCAGCACCACGGCGGCATCGGCGCTGGAGGCTGCGGTGACCATGTTGCGCGTGTACTGCTCATGGCCCGGCGCATCGCCGATGATGAACTTGCGGTGCTCGGTGCTGAAGTAGCGGTAGGCCACGTCGATCGTGATGCCCTGCTCACGCTCAGCCGACAGACCGTCGGTCAGCAGCGCCAGATCAGTCTCGCCCTGGCGCTGCACGCCAGCCAGGTGGTCCTGCAGCACCGCGCGCGTGTCTACCAGCAGGCGGCCGATCAAGGTGCTCTTGCCGTCATCGACCGAGCCGCAGGTGATGAAGCGCAGCGCCGATTGCGTGTCATTTTGGCCGGCGGCGCCCGTCAGTCGGTTGCTGTCAGCTATGGTTTCAGTAGCGTTTGTCATATCAAAAATGAATCCAGAATGAAGTGCCTTCAACCCAAGGACACCGCAGAACCGGCTTCGCCGGGCTGCAGGTGTCGCCCCCTGCAAGGGGGGGCGGAGCGACACGCAGTGCGCGCAGCCTGGGGGTGTTTCAAAAATACCCATCCTTCTTGCGTTTCTCCATCGAGGCGTCCGAGGTCTTGTCGTCCATGCGGGTGGCCCCGCGTTCGCTGACCTCGGCCGCCAGGGTCTCGATCACGATGTCGCCGGCCGTGGCGGCCAGGCTCGGCACCGGGCAGGTGCAGGTGATGTCACCCACGGTCCGGAAGCGCACGTCGCGCACCACCACCTCTTCGCCGTCGCGCGGCGGCGTGAGCTCGGTCACCGGCACCAGCAGGCCGCGGCGCTCCACCACCTCGCGCGGGTGCGTGTAATAGAGCGAGGGCAGGGCGATCTGTTCGCGTTCGATGTACTGCCACACGTCCAGCTCGGTCCAGTTGGAGATCGGGAACACGCGGAAGTGTTCGCCCGGGGCCAGGCGGGTGTTGAACAGCGTCCACAGCTCGGGACGCTGCGCCTTGGGGTTCCACTGGCCGAAGCTGTCGCGGTGGCTGAAGATGCGCTCCTTGGCGCGGGCCTTTTCCTCGTCTCGGCGCGCGCCGCCGATCAGCGCGTCGAAACGGAACTCCTCGATGGCTTCGAGCAGCGTGACCGACTGGTGCGCGTTGCGGCTCTCGCCCGGGTGGCTCAGGCGCACCGTGCCGCGGGCCATGGAGTCTTCCACGCTGCGCACGATCAGCTCGGCCTGCAGCTCGGCGGCGCGCTGGTCGCGGAAATCGGTCACTTCGGGGAAGTTGTGGCCGGTGTCGATCATCAGCAGCGGGTAGGGGATGCGGCCGACGCCGAAAGCCTTTTCAGCGCACTTGAGCAGCACCAGCGAATCCTTGCCGCCGGAGAACAGCAGCGCCGGGCGCTCGAAGGCGGCAGCGACCTCGCGCAGGATGAAGATGGTTTCCTCTTCCAGCGCATCCAGGTGCGCATTGCTCAGGTGGTGCACAGGCGTGTCCAGGAGTTCGTGTTGTGTGCGGGCATTCATGGCAGGTCTTCTTCCGTTCGTCAGTGGGCCAGATGCAAGCCGCACTCGCGTTGGTCTTCGCCCTTGGTCGGGTCCACGTAGTCGAAGTTGTTGGGCAAGCCGTGGAGTTCGCAGTACTGGTACAGGTCCTTGGACGACCAGTGCAGCAGCGGCGCGACCTTGATCAGGCCGTCGGGGTTGATGCTCACGGGGTCCATCTGGGCACGCACCGCGCTGTCGGTGGCACGCAGCGCCGTGAACCACACCTTCGGGGCGGTCTCGCGCAGCGCACGTGCGAAGGGTTCCAGCTTCACTTCTTCGGTGAAGGCTGCGTGGCGCGGATCGTCCAGCGCCGGCACCGGGCCGTCGACCGCTTCGCGGTGTGCGCGCGAACGCAGGGGCAGGTAGATGCGCAGGTTCAGCCCGAGCTGACGGGTGACTTGATCTGCATAGCGGTAGGTGGCCTCGGTGTTGTAGCCGTTGTCCATCCAGACCACCGGCACATCGGGTTGCACGCGCGTGACCAGGTGCAGGATCACCGCCTCGAAGGGGCGGAAATTGGTGGTGACGATGGCCTTCTGGCCCAGGCCGAGCGCCCACTTCACCAGGGCGGTGGCGTCACGGCCATGCTGGGCGTTGATCTGCGCGAGATCGAGGTTGCTGATGGCGTTCATCTCAGGCCGCCTTCTGGAAATGGGGTTTCACCTGCACCGCGTCGCCCTGGTAGTAGGCCGGGTAGCGCGCCAACTGGCGTTCGGCCACGGCCAGGTCCTGGTCGGCGCGCAGCACGGCCGAAGAGAAGCCGCTGCGGGCCATCTGCGGCAGCTGGTCCACCAGCACGTCACCGGTGGCGCGGATGTCGCCACTAAAGCCCAGGCGACGGCGCAGCAGGAAGGCCTGGCTGAAGGCGCGGCCGTCGGTGAACTTGGGGAACTGCAGGTCGACGCGTTCGATGCCGTCCAGCGACACCTGGCGCGGATCGGCGTCGTTCGCCAGTTCAAGCACATTTTGGCCTTCGGCTATCGTCGATTCGGCGTTGGCAGCTATCAATTTCATAGTGTTCATGTCCTCTCAGGCCTGGTGGGCGTGCTCGGCCACCGCTTCGGCGCGGCGCTCCAGGTCGTGCCGCACCTGATGGGCCGCCTGCTTGAAGGGCTCAGCGCCGACGCGGCGCAGCGTCTCGATGAAGGGTTCGTTGGGGTTGCGCAGCGCGCGGTAGGTTTCCAGGATGGCTTCCACCGCCTCCGGCACTTCACTGCTGGAGAACGAGGGCCCGACCACCTTGCCCGGGCCGGCCGGGCCCGACAGGTGACTGCCGTCCGAGCCGCCGAGCGTGACCTGGTACCACTCGCGGCCGTCCTTGTCCACGCCCAGGATGCCGATGTGGCCACTGTGGTGATGGCCGCAGGAGTTCATGCAGCCGCTGATGTGCAGGTCGATCTCGCCCAGGTCGTGCAGTTCGTCCAGGTCCTGGTAGCGCTCGGTGATGGCCTGCGCCACGGTGATCGAGCGGGCGTTGGCCAGGTCACAGAAATCACCGCCGGGACAGGCGATCATGTCGGTCAGCAGGCCGATGTTGGGGCGCGCCAGGCCGAGGCGGCGTGCTTCTCGCCACAGTTCAGGCAACTGGTCGCAGCGTACCCAGGGCAGCACCAGGTTCTGGCTGTGCGTCACGCGCACCTCGCCGGCGCTGAAGCGCTCGGCCAGTTCGGCCACGGCATCCAGTTGATCCGCAGTGGCGTCGCCCGGTGCCTGGCCCAGGCGCTTGAAGGACAAGGTGACGGCGCGCAGATCCGGGTTCTTGTGCGGCGCCACATTGCGCTGCAGCCAGCGGCCGAATTCGATGTCATCCTCCGCCGCGGCGCGCAGGATCTGCGCGATCTTGGCGTCGGCCGTCTTGCGGTCGCAGTTCAGTGCCGGCGGCACGAAAGAGGCGCTGACGCGCTCGAACTCGGCCGCGGTGATGGTGTGCGGCGCGCCATCCACCTCGATGATCTGGCGGTATTCCTCTTCCACTTCGTCGATGAAGCGCTGGCCCTCGGCCTTCACCAGGATCTTGATGCGCGCCTTGTAGGCGTTGTCGCGCCGGCCCCAGCGGTTGTAGACCCGTACCACGGCTTCCAGGTAGTTGAGGATCTGGTCGCAGGGCAGGAACTCGCGGATGGTGGTGGCGATCACCGGCGTACGGCCCATGCCGCCGCCCACCAGCACGCGGAAGCCGATTTCGCCGGCTTCGTTCTTGATCACATGCAGGCCCACGTCGTGCCAGGCCGTGGCGGCGCGGTCTTCGCTGGCGCCGATGATGGCGATCTTGAACTTGCGCGGCAGGAAGGCGAACTCGGGGTGCAGCGTGCTCCACTGGCGCAGGATCTCGGCGAAGGCGCGCGGGTCGGCCACTTCGTCCACGGCAATGCCGGCGCGTTCGTCGCTGGTGATGTTGCGGATGCAATTGCCGCTGGTCTGGATGCCGTGCATGTTCACGCTGGCCAGCAGGTCCATCACGTCGGCCGACTTGGACAGCGGGATCCAGTTGAACTGCACGTTCTGGCGCGTGGTGAAGTGGGCGTAATGGGTGGGCAGCTTGGCCGAGCCCAGGGCGCCCTGGATCTTCAGGGCCTCGGCGTACACGCCGGCTTCGGGTTCGTCGTACTCGCGGGCGATGGTGGCCAGCACGCGCAGCTGGGCACTGGAGAGTTCGCCATAGGGCACGGCCACGCGCAGCATGGGGGCGTAGCGCTGAACATACCAGCCGTTTTGCAGGCGCAAGGGGCGGAACTCTTCGTCGGCCAGCTTGCCGGCCTGCCAGCGTTCGAGCTGGTCACGGTGCTGGGCAGCGCGCAGCTTGACGAACTGCTTGTCGAAGTCGGTGTATTGGTACATCGTGGGTTAACTTCTTGGTTTTCAGAGGGCAATCAGTTTGCTGCCGGCATAGGCCAGCAGCAGCGAGAGAACAGAGCGGATGAAACGCTCGGGCAATTTGTTGTTCAGGTGGGAGCCGATCCAGATGCCGGGGATGGACCCCGCCAGCAGCTTGGCCAGCAGCAGCCAGTCGACCGTGCCCAGGCCTGCATGGCCCAGGCCAGCCACCAGCGTCAGCGGCACCGCGTGGGCGATGTCGGCGGCCACAATGCGCTGCAGCGGCAGCGCCGGGTAGACCAGCATCAGCACCAGCACACCGATGGCGCCAGCGCCCACGGACGTCAATGTTACCAAGCAGCCGATCACCGCGCCGAACAGTGCGGGCAAGGCCGGGTGCAGCGGGCGGGCCGGGTCTTTCAATTGGGGGCCCGAGGCATGGCTGCCCTGGGCCTTGCCGAACAAGGCCTTGTACAGGGTAGCCACGGCGGTCAGCAGCAGGGCCACACCCAGCGTCGTGGTCATGGCATGCTGCACGGCCGGGCTGGTGGCTCCGAAATGGTCCAGCAGAAACAGCGTGATCAGCGAGGCCGGCACGCTGCCATACGCCATGTGCAGCACCACCGGCCAGTCGATGGTGCGGCTGCGCGCCAGCTTGACCGAGCCGCTGAACTTGGTGCCAGCTGCAAACAGCAGATCGGTGCCGATGGCCAGGTGCGGCTTCATGCCAAAGAAGAAGATCAGGATCGGCGTCATCAGCGAGCCGCCGCCCACCCCGGTCAGGCCCACGACCAGACCCACCGCCAACCCCGCCACGATAAAAGCCAATTCTTGCATGGGGCGGTATTGTGGTGAGGGCCCTTATAGAGACAAACGATTTTTTAGTTCGCGCTTTATGCGGATAAGCTTATGCGCCTTGTTTCATGCGGCCTGGCGGGCGATCGAGGGCGCAATCCGGATAAAGAATCCGTGCCTTTTACTCGTCGCTTGCAGGGGGCTGGCGACCCGGGGCCGGGCGGCTGGCCAGCAGGGCGCGGGCTTGCGACAGGGGCACCGGCAGGGGGTCGCCCACCACCTCAGACGCCAACAGCTCACCGCACAGCAGGCCCCAGGTCAGGCCGCGCGTGCCCAAAGCCGTGCACAGCCACAGGCCCGGGCGACGGGCCGGGTCCACCGGGCCGACCAGGGGCAGCCGGTCGGGCGAGGTGCAGCGGATGCCGGCCCAGGCCTGCAGCCGATCAGTGACCGGCCCCAGGCTGGCGGCGGTGGCCGGCAGCAAGGTGGCCAGCTTGCTCAGGTTGGTGGCGTGGTCTTCGGGCTTGCACGGCGTTGTCTCGCCCGCGGGCTGCGGCGGGTGCCCGCGGTCAAAGGTTGAGCCGGTGTGCCAACTCGGGCCTTGGGGACCTGGCAGGTGTGGGATCAGGCTGCCCTGGCCGTTCACGGGCCACGGCGGCAGCCGATCGGTCGCTTCTTGCTGCGCACTGCTCAGTTGGCCGCGCAGGGCCTGCAGGGGCACGGCGGGTTCGGCCAAGGCGCGGCTGCCCGGGCCGGCGGCCACCACCATCAAGGCGGCACGCGCGAGGGGCTGGCCGGCTTCGTCCAGGGCCAGCCAGAGGCCCTCAGGGCCGTCTTGGCGCTGTAGGCGGTCCACCCGGCAGCGGCCTTGCCAGGTGATGCGGCCTGGTACGGGGGTGCTCAGCAGGGCCTGCACCAGGCGCGCTGGGCGCACCCAGCCCGAATGGCGGTGCCAGGTGGCCGGGGCATCGGGGCTCAGGCCGGCGGCCTGTTTCAAGTCGGCGCGGGCTTCTTCGCTGCCGGTGGCTTCGCCGTCGGCATCCAGGCGCGGGCCGGCCTTGCCGTGCACGCGGTGCTCCAGCACGCCGCTGGGGGCCCAGTCCTGCTGCTCGACCAACAGGCGTTGGGCGG